>CAYXDU010000028.1:1577-7323 GCA_964463895.1 Candidatus Woesearchaeota archaeon
ACATCATAAAATCTTTTTTTCTTTTTTGCTATTGCCATTTGAAGACAACCTACGGTTTTCTCTCACACACTTTCCCTTTCGGTGCTGAAAGACGATTTCTTCCTGAGCACTCGACGGAAATCGTGCATGAAAATTTATTTAATTTTGATTGAATTTTCATTTTACTCCTGTAATTGTTTTCCTGCCCGTTTATTTCTTCTTCCTTGCCTGTATTTTGATTTATTACAAACAGTGCAAGTATACATTATGTTTGTCTTTTTAGTTGTTTTGGATTTTCTTTTATGTTTCGGATTTGCAGGTCTTGAACCCCATCGTCCTTTATTTCCAATTCCAATTCCAAGCCCTCTTAATTTTGCTCTTTGTTTTGCTCCTCTTTTTAGTGAACCTCTTAAAGCTCCAGTTGAAACTAATTTTATTTTTTGTTCTGTTTTTTTCTTACAATACGGACAATATCTGTTCGTGGTTTTCGGGATTTTCATATTTTGAAAAGATAAATCGGGTTTTTAAAGTTAATCGTAAGAAGAGTTTTATAGAAATGTTTAAATATATGATTTAATAAATTTATTTATGGGAAAAGGAAGTGGGATATTAGTTGCAGTGTATTTTATTCTTGCACTTTATTTTATTAATGGCGCTTTGAGTTTTATTGCATTGCCTGAATTTTTTGCAAAGGCAGACAAATGGATTCTTCTTATTGGAGGAATTTTTTTAATTCTTGGCGGAGTTAATTCTATGAGAATGAAAAGATACAGAGGATATTAATTGCAATCCAATAAAGTTTATATACATAAATTGCATTAAAGTTTTATGTTGATAAAAAGAGGATTTGGTGAGAAAAATAAAAAAGGACAGGTTACAATTTTTATTATAGTTGCGATTTTAATTATTGCAGCAGTTGGAATTTATTTTTTAGTCAGAAATAATATTTCCCAGACAAATGTTCCGTCAGAGTTTGAAGGAATTTATAATGATTTTGTTGTTTGTCTTGAGGAAAATCTTGAAAGTGGTGTTGGGATTTTGGAATCGCAGGGAGGTTATATTTATCTGCCTGGTTATGTTTCAGGTTCAGAATACATGCCATTTTCGTCGCAGCTTGATTTTTTAGGGGTGTCAGTTCCGTATTGGTATTATGTTTCAGGGAATAATATTGAAAGAGAGCAAGTTCCGTCAGTAAATTCAATGGAAAAAGATTTGGAAACTTTTATTGAAAATCGTGCAATAAATTGTTTTCCGGAAAATTTTGATTCTGATTTGGAAATTTCTCTTGGAGAGCCAAATGCTAAAATCGGAATAAAAAAAGACGAAGTACAGATGAATCTTAAAGCTGATTTGGTTTTAACTCGTGGAGATTCAACAGCAGAGATTTCTTCTCATGAAGTTATTGTTGAGACAGAACTTGGAAAATTGCACAGCAATGCAGTTAAAGTTTATGAAGAAGAGCAGAAGAGTATGTTTTTGGAAAATTATACTTTGGATATTTTGAATCTTTATGCACCTGTTGACGGAGTTGAGTTTTCGTGCGCTTCAAAAGTTTGGAGTGTTCCTGGAATTTTTGAAGATGTTCAGGAAGCAGTTGATGAAAATATTGCAGTTGTTAAAGTTCAGGGGGATTCAAATAATTATTTTGTTTTGGATACTCTTTCTAATAAAATTCCAAGTGATGTTTATGTTGATTTTTTGACTTCTTCAAGCTGGCCGACAACATTTGAAGTTGAACCTTCTGAAGGGCCTGTTTTAATTGCAAAACCTGTTGGAAATGAATTTGGGTTAGGTGCATTAGGATTTTGTTATGTTACTTATCATTTTGTTTATGATTATAAATATCCTGTAATGGTTCAATTAAGAAGCGAGACAACTGGAGAAATATTTCAGTTTCCTGTTGCAGTTATTATTGAAAATTCAAATCCAAGAGAATCACTTGTTGGAGAAAGTTCTGCTTTGGATGTTCCTGAAATTTGTGAAAATGCAAACACTGAATTTACAATTATTACTTTGGACAGCAATTCAAACCATGTTAATGCAGATATTTCTTTTGAGTGTTTCTCACAAACATGCGATATTGGAACTGCAGAGAACGGAGTTTTGGATGAAAAATTCCCGCAGTGTGTAAATGGATATATTATTGCAAAAGCAGAGGGATACAAAGATGCAGAAGTTCTTACATCGACGGTAAATTCAGGAAGTTTGACAATTTTCATGGATAGAGTTTATGAAATGGAGCTGTCTGTTGCTTTGGATAATTCTTATTATTCTGGTGAGGCAATAATTACTTTTGAAGATGCTGAAGGAAATTTAAATTCTGTTTTATATCCGGAACAGGATACAATTGGACTTAGTGCAGGAACTTATGAAATTTCAGTTTCAGTTTACAAAGACGTTTCTTTGGAGTTTGGTTCAGTAACTTCAGAATATTGCACAGAAGTTCCGCGAAATATTTTAGGAGTTTTCGGACTAACAAAAACAGAGTGTTATGAAATTGAAGTTCCGGAACAGTTAATTTCAAGAGCTTTATCTGGAGGCGGAGTTGGAACAGTTACTTTTTTAGAAAATGATTTAAGAAATAACAACGAAATTTTAATTAATGTGGAGAAATTCCCTGAGCCGGATTCTCTTGTTCAGATTCAGGAAAATTCTGTTTTATTTGAAAATAAAATTGCAGAGGTAAGTTTAAGATGAAGTTGAGAAAGATTAATTTTTTGTTTTTTGTGATTTTTATTTTATTTGTTAGTTTTGGAATTTTAACTTCAGGTTATACAATTTCAAATTATGATTATTCAGGAAGCATGGTTACGAGCAATGCATATTATTCAACTGGTTTGGATTATGAAGATTGTGCAGGAGGAAGTGATTTTTTGATTCAGATAGAGCCGTTTAGTTGCAAGCCAATTGTTGTTACAAGTGATTTACTTGAAGAAGAACCTGTTACAGTTTACTGCAAGGTTATAGCGACGCAGGTTAATCCTTTTATTGATGTTGATACAATTACCCGTATTCGGATAACTGGCGATTATTCCCGGGATGTGCAAAGTGTAGGTTATTTCCCGTCAGAAGCAGCTTTGGGTTATTGGTATGATGGAAGTTTGGATAATTTGGCTTTGAATGATTTGGGTTATGTTGCAATAACTTTAAGGCAGAATCCTAATGAAAGTTCAATGCCGGATTTTGTTGAAGGAGAATTAACAGCAAGATTAACTTATGATATTGAAAATTCTTTTGGAATTGGAAATGCACAGTTTTATTTGCCTGTTTTAAATGATAATGAGTTTGAAGATAATACAGAAAAATATAGTTTTTGGGACGGCAGAGGTTATGCACGGGCTTTGAGTGTTGATGGTGAGAGTGCAACAATTGCTCTTTATACTTCATCTTTCCAGAGAATTGGAAGTGTTCAATTAGAAAAAGGGGAAGTTTCCAATGAACTTTACATTCCAAATATGAATCCTTGTTTAGCGACGATGAAAGTTCGATTGAATGATTTGGAAGAACCAGATACAAGAGTCAAGTTGAAAGTTAATTCTGATTATATTGAAGTTTCAGACGGAGAGAGTTTTTTAGACGGCGCATGCAAGATTCGTTCAGTAACAAAAAATGGAATTAATCAGGAAGTTTCAATTTATTGCAAAAATGACGAAGGAAAAGCAGAAACATTTAATTTAAAACTTTATCCAAAAGTTTCTTTGCAGGTTGATGATGAAGTTGAAGAATATGCTGTTGGTGACAGATTATTTACTGATGATTTGAATCAAAAAACAGTTTATTTGGGTTATATTGGAAGCAAAGGAGATTCAATTGAGAAAGAGGATTTGTTTGTTGTGCTGGTTGCAAATCCTTATTCAGGGCAGGAAAAATTAACTTCAAGTCAGATTTCAAGTATTGCAATTCAAATGAATTTGCTTTTTGATGAAGTTGATACTGGTGCAGGTGTTGTTGATTTTGCAGGAAATGTTGGGAAGAAAATTTTAGGTGTTACAGTTACTGCAGGAAAATGGGTTGTTGCAGGACAGGATTTTATTGTTTTAGAAACATCTGGTTCTCAGAGTAAAGTGGAGTTTAAAGAAAAAGAAATTTCAATTAAAGGATTTTCAGGTGCAGAGGATTCTGGTTTGGTTTCTATTACAGAGGAAATTTATTCTGCGAGCAATAATATTATTAAGGATGATTCCGGAGTAAGTGTTGGCTTAAGTTTGGAATATAGTGATATAGAAACAACAGGTGCGAGTCCAAAGATTTCTTTAAAAAATTCTAATGATGGAATTGTTGCGAATTTTTATGGAGAGGGTTGTGAAACACACGAAGATTGTTCAGAGTATATTTTATCAGGAACTGGTTTGAAATTTGAAGAAGGGGATTATGAAGGGTTTTTTGATGATGTTGTTTCAGGAATAATTAATTCTAATACAGGAGAAATAGTTTTGAAGAAACTTGTTTCAAGTGATTCAGGTGCTGAAAGTTTGTCTTCGGAATATTATGCAGATGCAATGGGAGATTATGAAACTTTGGCGAATAGTTATTCTTCGCAGACAACTGATACTGCTTCTGAGACATATGGTGAAAGAGGATTATATGAGGCAATTATGCTTTCTTACAAACTTGGACAGATGAAAACAATGCTTGAACTTTGCGACGAGTTTAAGGGAAGTTATCCGGATTCAGAAAAATTAAATTCAATTAATTCTGTTTGTGATAATGAGTATAAAATTTCAAATTCTGAATTATCTGTTTATGAAGTTCAGGTTAATGGGGATTTGAAAGAAATTTCTTTTGAAGGTGTTTATGAGCCGAGTTATGAAGAATATGGAGCTGAAGTTGTGGTTCGTGGTGCAAATGGAAGAACAGAAAGTTTTGAGTTGAAAAAAGGAAAGAAAGTTTATTTGAATGATTTTAGGGAAGATGTTGATACTTCTGTAATTTACTCTTATAGTGATGGAAATAAGAAAGTTTATTACAAGTTTGATGAAAAGTGGTCTTGGTCGTTTGATAAAGATGAATGGAGTGAAAAAATTTTAGATGAGGAAGATGTTTCTGAATCCCATATCAATACAATGAAGAAACTTGTAGATTATGGTGAAGAAAAAGGTGTGGCTCTTTTGGAAGGTAAAGGCGCAACAGCTGAGGGAGGAGAGACGACAAATGAATATCTTGAATTAATTTCTGTTGATGAAGATTCTGCACAAATTAAAGTTAATGCTTTGAAGGAAACTGCAACAAGCAAGGCTTTTGAACCAAGCACGAAAAATTTGGAAATTGATGAATCAGATAATTTTGGAAGTGCGCATATTTTTACTGTGATTGATACAAATATTGAGAGAAATGCAAAGATTACAATAATTCCCAGTTTTAATTATCAGCAATCTGAATCAAAGTTTAATTTTAGCATTGGGATTGAAAAGAGAACTATTTTGCTGTCTGATGAAATGATTCATAACAGGATTGAGGCATTGAATGATTCTATGAAGACACTCAATGAAGTTGTTGATGGTTTGGACAAATTTAATCGGGCGCTTGGAGGAGTTTGTCTGGCAACAGGTGGTTATTTGACTTTAAAGAATTTAATTAAAAATTCTGACGGAAGTGCAATTGCCCGTGAAGAAGTTATGAATAGCGAGGGTGGCTGGACAGAAAGGTGTAACCAATATCTTGCAACAGGAACTTATTCTTCTGCTTCAAGTAAACCTTACACTTCATTAGAAGATTGTTTTTTTGAAAATGCAAATGCAATTGATGCTCAAGTTGATGAAATGCAAGG
>CAYXDU010000029.1:0-2737 GCA_964463895.1 Candidatus Woesearchaeota archaeon
AACGCACCCGGAAGGATTTGAACCTTCGACCTTTGGGTTAGGACCCCACTGCTCTATCCAGACTGAGCTACGGATGCATAATTTAAATGAATGCAGAGAACAGTGCTCGCAACCTCGCTCGGATTTTTACATTACGCTTCACAAATGAAATCTCGCGAAATTGCTCATCGAACCAAACTCCGGCACTTAAACTCTTTTGAATTTAAGCGACTGTTTCAATCCTGCTTTCAACAGGATGCGGAGAACAGGATTCGAACCTGCGTAGGCACTAAGCCACGAGAGCCTTAATCTCGCCCATTTGACCACTCTGGCATCTCCGCTTTAGTGGAGTGCATGACCAAGTTTACTTGAGTCGCATCCCCGCCTGAAAAAACTAAAAATTAATGGTATAAAAAACTTTATAAAGTTAAAATATCTCGAAATTTCAAGACGGCCATAGTAAGTTGGCTACACCTGTTCCCTTTCCGAACACAGAAGTTAAGCATCTTATGTTGTCATCGGTACTGTCCGAAAAGATGGGAAATTGACAAGCTGTCCTATTTTTATTTTTTTAGAAAACATTATAAATTAATCAACCCAAATAACATCATGAAATTAAAGTTTATTATCGACAAAAAATATGACTTGGCCACTGCACAAAGTATGAATTTCACTAAAGCACAATTAGAATATGCAGAAAATTTATACAAAATTATTCCAGATGAAATAGAAAAATCAAAAGAAGAATATCAAAAATCATGGGATGAGATTAATGATGAATTCTCGGAATATGTAAAGAAAAAAACAGGCTATGATTGGTTTTATCCAAAATATGAATGTGTTGTTTCAACTTCTGTTCCAGGAACATCTAATTGGGGAAATGAACCAAAAATTTTAAGAGCGATGAAACAAGAATTGATGCAAATGAGAAGGATAGTTGCGCATGAATTAATAATCTCTCATTTTTTTGAAATTTATAAAAGGAGGTTTGGTGAAAATAATTTGAAAAACGGGCAAGTTTGGGCATTAGCAGAAACAGCAGCTTTTATTTTGACATCTACAAGCGATAAAACAAAAGAAATTGAAAATTTTTGGAAAAGTGTTTGTGGTTGGCCTCCAGAATTTGAATATCCTCATATAACTAATTTATGTAATGAATTAAAAGAAGTTTACCTAAGGAATGGAGATTTCCAAGAATTTATCAAAGAAGGCATTGAAAAAATAAAGAAGTATCCCCACATGAATCCCAGAGGAATTTCTTAGTTAGCCTAAGAAAATTTCTCTAGAATTTTTATATAATCTTTGTTTAACCCTTCAAGACGAAAAATTACGACTTTTTTGAAACCGCACTCCTTAACAAATTGCAAATCTTTTTCCATTTTTTCTGGAGACAAAATTGGTTCATTTCCAAGAATTCCAATTGCAATTGTTCCAAGAGAAATTGAATGATTGTTTTTATTTTTTATTTTTTTAAGATTCTTTTTCCAAATTTTTGCTTTTTCATTATTTATTGTGCTTGTGTAAAACATTAAACTTCTTTCACATTCAATTTCAAAACCTAATCCCAAAAATCTTGCTTTTTTTGAATAAGCTGTTCTAAGATATTCTGCAGTAGTTATCCTATTTTTATTTTCCTCAAGAAAATTTTTAATTAATTTTTTGTTTTTTCTAAAATGAAAAATATTTTTGAAATACATTTTCCATCTTTTTATAAATGGAAGTTCCAAATCAATTAGTAAAGGATTTTTTATTTTATTTAATTTTTTAAATAATTCTTTCAAGTCATTTGTATTTGAAAAAGGAGAAATCCAATAAGAGTTTTTTATGATTGGCCAATATGCAACTTCTAAATCTTTTTTGTAGGACTTTGCAAGTTTTTCATATTTTTGAAATTCTTCAATAGATTTTGCAGCAATGAAAATTTTTGTTGGAAATTTTATTAATTTTAATTTCTTGAGATTTTTTTTATTTGGAAATTCTTCATAAAATTCTATTTTCATAAATCCAAAAAAATATCAAAGTATTTAAGATTTCTTAAACTGAGAAATGAGTTCAATTGTATCTGTTTGTCCTAGAAAAACACTTCTACAGCACATTCTTTCCAAGCCAAGCTCGTCAAGAACTTTCTTTTTGTTTTCGCCTTCCTGCTGTGTTCGTTTTTTGAATTCTTCCCACAAATGTCCTATGGGTTTTCCGCATGAAAAGCATCTTACTGGAATTATCATAATAATATTGCTTGAAAATAGTTTTTAAAACTTTTGATGGGAAATAATTTCTCTTTCACACAAATCTTTAAAAAGTATTTTCTGCTAAAAAATTAATCTTTTAAAATTGAGGTGAAAATGTCAAGAAAATGTATTTATTGTGGCTCTGAAATTCCATATGAATCTGTAATAGATTTTTGCAGAATTTGCGGAGTTAGTGTTTGGGGTGAGAAAATGTTTAATGCGATTGTGCAGAATATGGAAGAAGCACGGGAGAGAAATGATTTGTGCAGAACAAATATGAATCCCGAAGAGAGTTTATTAAATGATTTTGACAAAAGATAGTTTTTTAAAGCGCATATTTCTGGATAATTTATGGTAAATAAAAAGCCAATTAGGACGAGGGGAAAAATCCAACTTAGTCGATACTTTCAGAAACTTCAGGAAGGAGATAAAGTCGCTGTTGTAGAAGAACGCTCAAAAACAATTGACTTTCCAAAACGGCTTCAAGGAAGAACAGGAACTGTTATTGGAAAACAAGGAAGAAGTTATTT
>CAYXDU010000029.1:2837-7291 GCA_964463895.1 Candidatus Woesearchaeota archaeon
AAATGATAAAAAATGCAGAACCAATAAGTATGGCAGAAGCAACAGAATTTGTTGATAAAAAAGATGAACAAGGTGCAAAAGTTCTTGCTTTTGTTAAAAAGTTTATAGAAGTAAATCCAAAAAAAGCAAAAGAAATGAAAGAAAAACTTTTAGAAATGAATTCAGTAAAATTAAATAAGCAGAACATTGCAAAAATAATTGATTTGCTTCCGGAAAATGCTGAAGAGGTGAATAAAATTTTCACAGATGTAAATTTAGACGAAGATGAAACAAAAAAAATTATTGACATTGTCAAAGAATACAAATAAGAAAAATGGCACGAGAAGAAACAGCAATAATACTAGAATATCTACCAAACGGTTATCCGTTGTCTAAGCAGATGCTTCCCATAGCCCAAGCTGTAGGAGAAAACAGTTTAATTCTTTTGGAACTTATCCCACGAAGAGGAATGTCTTTGGAAATTGGTGAGAGCGTTTATATTGGCGAGGGTAAAAGAGATAAAATTTATTACATTAAAGGAAGATTGCACAGGGAAAAATTAACAGAGTCAGCAAAAAATCAATTAGAAGAATTTATAAAGGAAATTGTCAAGAAAAAAGAGAAAGAATTAGTGAATTTTTTCAATAAAGCTGATGCAATAAATAAAAGAATTCATCAGATTGAATTGATTCCAGGCATGGGAAAAAAACACATGCAGGAAATTTTAAAGCAAAGAAAGGAAAAAGAATTTGAATCTTTTGAAGAAATGAAAAAGAGAATTCCTAATTTGCCTGACCCTGAAAAAGCAGTTGAGAAAAGAATTTTTCAGGAATTAACAAACATGGAAAGATATAATTTATTTACAGGATACTAAAATGGAAGAACATCAAAAACAAGATACAGGAAGGATTGTAAGAATTTTATCAAAGGACTTAGAAGGAAATACAACAATTTATTCCGGGCTGACAAAAATTAAAGGAATTTCATGGAGTTTTGCCAATGCTGTTTGCAAAAAACTTGGAATTAAAAAAACAAAAAAAGTCGGAGAATTGACTCCTGAAGAGATTAAAAAAATTGAAGCATTTGTGAAAAATCCTGAGTTGCCAAATTATTTAGTTAACAGAAGAAAAGATTTGGACTCAGGTGAAGACAAACATTTGCAAGGAACAGATTTGGAATTAAGAAAGGATTTTGATATTAAAAGATTAAAGCAGATAAAATCTTACAGAGGTTTCAGGCACATGTTAGGGTTGCCTTCTCGAGGACAAAGAACTAAATCAAATTTCAGAAGAAACAGAGCAAAAGGTTCTGGAATTAAAAAGAAAAACAAACCTGCCAAACCAAGTGAAAAATTCGCAGGAGGAAAGAAATAAGATGAAAAGAAAACATAAAAATTATTCAAGACCAAAAAGACCCTTTGACAAATCAAGAATTGAAGAAGAAAAAGAAATTGTTAAAAAATATGGTTTGAAAAATAAACGGGAAATCTGGAAAGCAGAAGCAAAAATTAAAGGTTTCAGAGAGAGAGCAAAGAAAAAAGTTTCTGCTAGTGATGAGGATAAAAAAATATTCTTTGAAAAATTAAATAAAATTGGTTTGAAAGTTAATTCTATTGCTGAAGTTTTATCTTTAACTAAAGAGGATTATTTGAACAGAAGGTTGCAGACAATTGTTTTCAAAAAAGAAATTGCAAAATCTCCAAAAGAAGCAAGACAGATAATTACTCATAAAAAAGTTTTAGTTGATGGGAAAATTGTAAATATTCCGTCGTATGTTGTTCCTGTTGAGCTTGAAAAGAAAATAACTGTTAAATCAAAAAAAGTAAAAGCTAAAAAAGTTAAGGAAAAAGTTTCTGAAGAAAATTCAGAGGAAGGAAAAGAATAATGGCAAAAAAAATAGATGAAGTCAAAGAAGTTAAGGAGGAGAAAATTGAAATAAAAAAAGATGATGAAAAAGTGAAAGTTGAAGTTAAGGAAGAAATTAAAACAGATAAAAAAGTTAAAAAAGAAAAAAATATTGAAGCGATTGTGAATATTTATACTTCTTATAATAATTCAATTGCACATGTTACAGACATGTCTGGCAGAACAATTGCAAAAGTTACAGGAGGCATGGTTACAAAACATTCGCGTTTGAAAGCAAATCCTACAATTGCTATGTTTATTGCAAAACGTATTGGGGAAGTTATGAAAGAAAAAGGTATTAAATCTATTTATATTAAAATCCGTGCAAAAACAGGAAATCCGAATCCCGGACCTGGTGCAAATGCAATTGTAAAAAGTTTGTCAAAAGAAGGATTTAAGATTTTGAATATTCTTGATGTAACAAGAATTCCGCGGGGAGGTCCAAAAAAGAAGGGAGGTAGGAGAGGACGACGGCCATAAGCCGACGCCCGGTCGCTCGCCCAAGCGTGGTCAAGCGAAAGAAAAAAGGCGGAAGAAGAGGAAGAAGACCTTAGGATTAGATTTAAATAACAAAAAAATAAAATAATAAAATGGAAACAATTAAACAGGACAAAAACAAACTTGTATTTAAAGCAGAGATAGAAGAAAGTTTGGCTAATGCAATAAGAAGATATGTTTACCAAATTCCTATTATTGCTGTTGATGAAGTTGAAATTTCCAAGAATGATTCACCTTTATATGATGAGACAATTGCACATAGAATTGGTTTGATTCCTTTAAAGCAAAATAAAAAAGAAGGAACTTTAAAATTAAAATCAAACAAAGAAGGTTTTGTTTATTCTGGTGAAATGACTGGAGATGTAAAAGTTATTTATGATAAAATTCCTATAACACTTTTGAATAAAGGGCAGGAAATTGAAATTGTTGCAAGAACCCGTGCAGGAAAAGGTACAGAACATTCAAAGTTTACTCCTGGCTTATTTGTTTATAGAAATGTTATTGAAATAAATGTTGATAAAGATGTTGCAGAAAAAATAAAACAGATTATTCCAGATGTTGAAATTAATGTGAAAGGAAACAAAGCAGTAATTATAGACGATAAAGAAAGAGAAATTTTAGATGTTTGTGAAGGTATTGCTGAAAAAGAAGGAAAAGATGCTGAGATTAAAACCAAAGAAGAATTAATTTTTAATATAGAATCATTTGGACAGATTGAAGCAAAAGATATTTTTGTTAAATCCATTGAAGCATTGAAAAAGGATTTGGGTGATTTTGCAAAAAAAATAAAATAATTTTTCTGAGGGGATTTTTATTGAAAAGGGTTTGAATTGAATAAATTTTTTACAACAAAAAGGCGAGCGATTCAGGATTTGCGAGGGGAATGCGGGAATTCAAACATTTTTGGGGAATTGTGAAAACTTTGAATATGCAAAACAAGGTATTTCATTTTGGAAATTTTGCAAAAAAAATATCCCGCAAACCCATAAAGAGGAAGAAGGATATTTTTGGATTAGAATTGTCTTAATCTAAAAAAATGATTGGTCTTTGAGAAGTAGAGATAATAATAAATAATCTCCGAGCCTACGGAAACTTCTTCAAATAAATCTACGGAAACTTCTTCAAATAAAACAAACCCATCTTTCCATGTTTGAAGAATTTTTAAATCATTCTTTTTCTGAGGTTTAGTATTCTTCAAAAGAAATCCTTTTTCCTTAAGGAAAGAAAACACATCATCGCCTTCTTTTCTTTTTTTGAAAAGGCTACAAATGTCTACTTCCATTTTTATTTGATTCTTTGTTTTCATTTTAATTTTCTCCTATTTTTTAGTTAAAGATAAATAATTATTTTAGTATATATTATTCTGAATCAGAAGTTCAGAGATGAATTTTCAGATTAAAATTATTAATAAGAAAAGGAAAACTCCCAAAAAGGGAGTTTCCTAGTTAATTTGATTCCGACAGGCAATTATTCGGATAATGTTTTCTGCAATGTCTTCAGGAACAGATTGTATTGGGTTCCTGCTGCAGATTTTTCATTGCCGGTGGCTCCTCCAGATCCAGATTTTGAAGCATACCAAGGTCCACAACTAACGGCTTGATAACCAGAAAGCTTTAAAGTGAGGTTGGTTCCGTTCATTCTGGTTCTTTCAGAATTAACAGTGCCTTCAAAAGTGAAAGTAATAGCATTGCTTCCCGAACCTGCAACAAATTTGATAAACAAGTTATCTCCCACCAATTTTGATGAAGAGGTGAATTGAGCATATCCGCTTCCGTCGTGAAATTCAAAACTTCCATGAAGACGCTCGCCATCCTGTTCAACATCTTTGAAATAAAATGCCCAAGACCTGTCAGAAAAATTGAAACTGCCATTGAAATTTCCTTCCAAAACCGGACCGGAATCTTCTTTTTTGCACGCACTACTTAGAAATAAAAGTGCAATAATTGCTGAAATTAAAATTCGTATTTTCATTTTATTTACCTTGCCTATACCAAGGATTTGATTTTTTGTATAGGTAGTTGATTAAACAAAAAGTTAATTAATGATTTTGAAAAATTTACCTCCTTTCTTTTT
>CAYXDU010000030.1:0-7018 GCA_964463895.1 Candidatus Woesearchaeota archaeon
TGAATTCAATCTGGATAATTCTTATAGTGGGTGTTTGGCTTTTTTTAGGATACAAGATTTACGGAAGATTTATTGAAAAGCGTTTGAAAATTTCTGACAAAAATAAAACACCTGCAAATACACGAAAAGACAATGTTGATTTTTCTCCTGCAAAGAAACCTTTTTTAATTGGGCATCATTTTGCATCAATTGCCGGTGCCGGACCAATTATAGGGCCGATTCTTGCAATTAGTTATTTTGGCTGGCTTCCTGTTGTGCTTTGGGTTTCTCTTGGTTCGGTTTTTATGGGGGCCATGCATGACTTCACTTCATTAATTGCATCAGTGAGAAGCAAAGGCGAAAGTGTTTCAAAGATTGCAAAAAAGTCATTGAATTCCAAATCAGGAATTTTCTTTGCAATAATGATTCTTATAACTTTAATTTTAATAATTACAGTTTTCACAGTATCGTCAGCAGAGAGCATAATAAACAAACCGGATTTGATAATTCCGTTGCTGATTATAACAGTAACTGCAATTGTTCTTGGGCTAGGTGTTGAAAAATTCAAATGGAATTACAAATGGTCTTCAATAATTGCGATAATAATCATTTTTGCTTCTGTTTATTTTGGAGTCAAATATCCAATAAATTTAATGGGAAATGAAGTTTTGCTGAAAAATATTTTGGTAACTGTAATAATTCTTTATGCAGGTATTGCGTCTGTTGTGCCGGTTTGGATTTTACTTAGGCCAAGGGATTATCTTAGTGCAATTCAAATGGGAATTATTTTGATTTTGGGAATTGTTGGAATTTTAATTGTTCATCCTATAGTTAATGCTCCGAGTTTTATTTCAAATCCTATTTTCCCGTTGTGGCCGATTCTTTTTATTACAGTTGCGTGCGGGGCGATTTCAGGTTTTCATGGAATTGTTTCTTCAGGAACAACTTCAAAACAACTTGCTAAAGAGTCGCATGGAAAAGCAGTTGGTTATGGTTCAATGTTGGGCGAGGCACTTTTGGCGATTTTAGTTACAGTTGTTGCGATTGCAGGATTGAAATGGAATTCTCTCGGCGGTGCAGGAACTTTCCAGACAGAATTGGGAAAAGGCTGGATTGTTTTATTTTCCTCAGGTTTTGGAAATATCGTCGGCAATATTGGAATTCCATTGATTACAATTGCTGTTGCAGGTTTGCTGGGTGCGTTTATGGTTAATCAATTTATTTTAACTTCTGTTGACACTTCAACAAGATTGAGCAGGTTTATAATTTCTGAAACTTTGATTACTAAATTAAAGAAGAACAAAATTTTAGTTACATTAATGGTTTTGATTCCTGCATGGCTTTTGGCTGTTACAAATTCTTATGAAACTCTCTGGAAACTTTTCGGAACTTCTAATCAGTTGATAGCGTCGATAACTTTGATAACTATTTCGTCGTTTTTTGTTTCAAAGAAAATCAAGACAAGATTCATAATGATTCCTGCGATGCTGATTTTAGTTACAACTTTGTCAGCGTTGATTTATCTGACATTCAGAACAGGCGGTTATGTCGGAAGCGGAAACTGGGCACTTGCAATAATTTCAATGATAATGTTCTTGCTTGGAGTTATGGTTGCCAAGGAAGGTTTTAGGAGTATGATAAAAAAGAAGAGGTGATTACCTCTTAATCTCAGAATTTCTTTTCCATGAAATGTAATTTTTCTCTAAAATGTTTATTACTTCCTGTCGCTGTTCTGAATTTCCTAAACCTTTCCAGTCCAGGACAACAAAGTCAACATCCTCATCGGTTTTGTCAATTGATTCTAAAATCATTTCTTCTGTTATCGGTGCATTATATTGTGCGATTATATGGGAAAAAGCAATGTTTGAATCTTTTTGTAGTTTGTTAAAACCAGGGCAGTAATGCGGACCTCCGATTCCAACTGCAATTTCCCTGTAAAGATTTTCTGTGAATTTTTCTATTGCTTCCTGAATTGTTTTTGCAATTATGAATCCAGCTCTTGAGCTTCGCCATTCCATCATTGTTGAACCAATTTCTATAAAAACGCAGGGAATGTCAATCAAAGGACCGTGATGTGTTGCTTCCATTGTAATATTAAAATCTTTTAATTCATGTTTTTCAGCGACAGAGTTTAATGTTTCAAAGAGGAATTTGTTGAATAAAGCTGAGCTTGGGCAGACCTTATTTGAGATCCCTCCTGTATTAGCAGTTCTGAAATTTCCCGGACAATGAACAGACAAAGATTTTTCCTGTTTTTCAGACTGATGTTTTGAGGCAAAAATCACAAAATCATATTGGTTTATTTTTTCTGTATTGAGATTTTCTGTTTCTAAAATTGAATCTTCAACTAAATACACATCAAAAACTGGTTTCTCAGATTTGGAGATTGAGTTCAAAAGAGGATTGTACCTAAATTGTGAAAGTTGATTAATTATGTTCATTCCTGCTGGGTCGGATTTACTTGCAATTACAAGATAATTTTTTAACATGATTTAGAAAAGAGGAGAGAGATTATAAAATTTGTTGTATCCAGATACTATTAATTTCTTTTAAACAACTCTCTTAATTCTTTTTTTGCCTGTTGTAAAATTTTTTTCTGGGATGAAGAAAGATTTTTTCCTGCGCGGTTGATATAAAAATTAAGCATTGACATTGCTGATTGATAGGGTGCTGATTTTTTGCGATGACTTGATTCTGCAGAATGCTTAAGAGAAAGCGCGATTTTCTTAGGATTTTTCCATGTGAAAACTCCTGACTCAAGGTCAAGTGCATTGCTGGTTTCAGTAACTTCTGTTGACCAATATTTTTTTAACATGAATAATTATAAAAACTCTTGTTAATAAATATTATTATGCAAGAAATATATAAATTAATCATTGGTATTGTTGTTTTGATTTTAGGAATTCCTTTTGGAAATTTAATTGCTCATTGGACAAAAGAAGAATTGGGTTCAGGACAGAAATATTTTAGGGTTTTGGTTTTAGTTGGTTTAATTGGCGGTTTAGTGGGATTAGTAATTGGAAATGATATTTTGTTGTTTAGTTTTTTCTTTATAGCAATTGTGGCTTCAAGAAGCGTTAAAAGTTCCAGGAAAAAAAGGTAATTTTAAATAATTTAAATCAAAACATTTAAATACTATTGTGCATAACAAAGTACTAAATAATATATAAGATGGAACATGGATACACAATTCAAGAAAGGAGTTTTGGAAATTGGGGTTTTGAGTCTTCTCCAGCAAAAAGATTATTATGGTTACGAACTGGTGCAAATAATTTCAAAAACAATTGAAATTTCCGAGGGAACTTTATATCCTTTGCTGAGGAGATTGAAGAAAGAAGGTTTTTTGAAAACCTATCTCAAGGAATCAAAAGAAGGACCCTCGAGAAAGTATTACCAACTTACAAATAAAGGAAAGGAAAAAGCAAAAAAAATGAAAACAGAATGGAAAGAATTTGTTAAAAAAATTGAAAAAATATTAAAATGACGACGAAAAAACAATTTATGAGTGAATTGAAAAAGAATCTGAAAAGTTTGTCAAAAGAAGACAGAGAAGAGATTATTGAAGATTATGAAGAACATTTTGATGTAGGAAAAAAGAAAAAAAGAACAGAGGCAGACATTGCAAAATCATTAGGAAAACCAAAGCAACTTGCAAAGCAGGCAAAAGCTGAACTTCTTGTTTCAAAAGCAGAAAAGAAAAAATCTTTTAAAAATATCTGGAAAGCAATTTTTGCAACAATTGGTTTAAGTTTCTTTAATCTAATTGTTATGTTAGGTCCTTTTATTGCAATGTTTGCAATAGTAATTTCATTCTTTGCAGCAGGATTTGCAATTGCAATGTCTGGATTGGCTCTTGTTGTTGCAGCATTTTTGCATTTAGAATTTTTTTATATTCCAGCATTTAATCATTTAGCAATGTTTTTTGGAGGAATAGGGCTTGTCTGCCTTGGAATTCTATTTTGTATTGGAACATGGTATATTGGAAAAGGATTTTCAATTTTAACAATAAAATACATTAAATTAAATATAAGAATTATTTCAGGAGAAAAAAAATGAGGACTATTGGAATAGTGTCAATTGTTTTGGCTGTGATTTGTGTTATTTCATTCGGAATAGCAATTGCCCTGGGTCCTGTGATGCTTTTTCAGGGATTTGAAAGTCAGAATGTAAATCAGTTTGAAAAAATTTCTTCAAGCGGAGTTAATGAATTAAAACTAAATCTTTTAGATTCTGAATTAAAAATTTATCCAATTGAAGGAAATGAATTTGAATTTACTTTGACAGGAACTTATGCAAAAAATGAATACAATAAAAGTGTGGAACTTTCAGTTGAAAAAACAGGGGATATTCTGGATGTTACAGTAATTTATCCTGATTGGCTTGTTTTAATTAACAGAAATCTTTATTTGGCTGTTGGAGTTCCAAAGGGATATTCCGGAACATTTAGTATAATCACTGCTTCTGGAGATGTTGATATTAGAAATTTAGATGCAACAGAGTTCAAAATAACAAGTGCATCAGGCGAAGTAGATATTGAGAATATTAAAGCATCAGGAGAGGCATCAGTAAAAACAGCTTCGGGAGATATTGATATAAAAGAATTTAATTCAGATAATTTGATTATTGAAAGTATTTCCGGGGAGGTAAATTGTGAAAATGTTTATTCTGCAGAAGAATTTAATCTGAAAACTACTTCTGGAGATATTGCAATCAAAAATTTATTGACAGATTACAGCAAGTTTAAAACAATTTCAGGCGAGATTTATATTGAAAATTCAAAGAAAATAAATTCCATAATAACAACTTCTGGAGATATTGATATTAAGAATCTTGAAATTGATAATGAATTAAACATTAAAACAATTTCAGGCGAGATTTATTTGGATTTTGTTGAGGGTTCTTTGATTAATTTAGAATTTGATAGTGTTTCGGGAGATTTGGAAAATGAATTTGGAAATATCTATGGAGGAGAAAATAAAGTTTATGTTAAAACCACTTCAGGTGATTTGAAGGTTTATTGAATTAAAAATTCTCAACTAAAAAAGGGATTAATTTATTTTCTGCCCGACGAAGGTTTTCTCTTAAAGTTGATTTATTAACTTTAAGTTTTTTTGATAACTTATTTAAATCAGTTTTTCTTGGGTAAGAATAATAACCAGAATCTATTGCAGTTTGAATTGTCTGCTTTTGTTTCTTTGCGAGATTTGGAATTGCCTGAAGAACACTCAATCCAGAGAATTTTTCTTTTCCCAAATACATTAATTGGAATTTGTAAATTGATTCTGAGATTTTTATTAAATCCTGAAGAATTTTTCTGTCAAAGCAAAGCACTTCATTTTCTTCCCACCCATTTGAAGAAATAATTGTTGGTTTTGAATGAATGATTCTTGGGTCGTAAAATTTATGAACAAATCTTTTGTTTTCTTCGGTTTTGGATAATTTGGTAACAATAAGAAAATAATTTTGAGATTTCTCAAGTTTTACTACGGATTTATTCTTTTTTAATAGGGAGAAAAATTTTCTTTTTCCTTTTTCATCTCCTTCCACAAAACCTGTTGCAATAAAATAATAATTATTTTTGGCTTCATAATAATTTAATGGAAAACCTTTAACAGAAACTTTTGATTTTCGCACAGCTATTGAATAAACTCCTTTTTCATCAAAAACTTTAAATCCCATTGACCACATAATTTCTTAAATAATTTAGATTTTATAAATTTTTCTATAAAAACCGCTTATATGCGGGAAAAATTGTATATAATTGGGATCTTCGATAAAAAATATGGAAAAATTAGTAGATAAAATCTTGGAAGAGAAAAATAAGTACATTAAAGAAATGGAACTTACAAAAAATATAGCTGAAACTTTATTATCAAAAGGGTATTTTCTTGGAGGAGAAACTTTTAGTGGTGTTGGTACTAAAACTTTAAAGAAAGTTAATCTGCAAAAACTCGAAAAAGGTTTTATATATATTTGTTCTGGAAAAAAACCAGAAGAATTTAAACCAGATATGTTAGATCGTATTTTTAATTTCGGAAGAAAAAAAGGAATTCACATAGGGACATTATATTATGGCAAGGGGAATTTTGATGGAGTAAAAACTTCTCAAAAAAACTGGGTTTTGAATATTTATGAAAAAAAGATTGCAGAAGAATTTTATAAAGACATAAAAGAAATATCCAAGAAATTTGGAGCTAAATTAGATGGAAATATAACTTATTATCCAAGCCATTTAGTAAGAGGGGGTCTTCACTAAAATAAAAAAATTAATGTCCGATTTCTAAAAATGTTAATCCGTACATGATTAAAATTCCAAGGATAATTGCTATGAAATTTTTTATTGAAAATCCTTTTTGGTTTTTATGGATTTCAGGTATTAAATCAGAGCCAGCAATGTAAATAAAACCTCCTGCTGCAATGGGGATTATTACATGTGAAATGTTTTCAAAAGTTCCTGAAAAAATTATGACAAGAATTGCTCCAACTAGGGCTGTGAGTGCTGAAAGGAAATTGAACATTAGGGCTTTTGTTTTTGAAAATCCTGCATAAAGCAAAACCCCAAAGTCGCCGATTTCCTGAGGAATTTCGTGGAAAATTACAGCGAGAGTTGTTGCAATTCCAATTGGAATGTTAATTAAATAGGCTGCTGCAATAATCATTCCGTCAGTTAAATTGTGGATTCCATCTCCAATTAAATTCATTGTTCCAAAAGAATGAGGATGTTGTTTTGAAGTCGGGACATGACAATGACGCCAATGAAGGAAATTTTCTATTATAAAGAAAAAAACAATTCCTCCAAGAATTAATAATGAAGTATTAATATTAAACAAACCTTCGTGAACCAGTTCAGGAATTAAATGCAAAAACGCGCCTCCTAAAAGCGAACCTGCAGAAAGTGCAACAAGAAATAATAAAATTTTTTTTAGAAATTCTTGCTTTAGCAAAAGAAAAAGTATTCCTACAACAGAAATTAAAGATACAATTATTACACTAAGAATTATGTAAAAATTCACACCCATTTAATTAATTGGGAATTTGG
>CAYXDU010000031.1:0-6949 GCA_964463895.1 Candidatus Woesearchaeota archaeon
CCGACGCCAAAAATTCCCCCTGCCAATGCTGTTATAAAATACGCAGCAATTTCAGGAAATCCATGAATCATGTATCTTGCAAGTCCCAGAGGCAAATCACTTATTTTATATCTTGCGAAAATTCCAACTGCCGCAGAAATCACGCTCGCGTTCCAGACCAAAATAAAAATCGCTCCTGCTCCAAAGATTAAAGAAAAAATCAATGTAAAAATCATGACATAAACATTATTTTCCAAAATAGACAAAAATCTCATTTCTTTTGTTGCTGCGCCTGTTGCAGAATTTAATGCCTCATAAGAATATTGTGAAACACAGTTTTCCACATTTCCGGGATTATTTATTTGACAATAAGTTTGAATCTGAAAATTCAGTAAATTAGCATCCTGCAAAATAATATACCAAAAAGAAAATGCAACAATAAATCCAAGGAACAGCCACATTAAAGAATAAATTGCATCTTTATGAACCCGCCAAACTCCCAGCAAACCTTCAATTTGTTCATCTTCCCGTTCTTCTCTTTTTATTATAAAATACATATAAGGCAGACTAAACATTATGCAAAACACAACAACTAATATTCCAGAAGCATTTGACAGCGTCGGGTCGTTTTTGAAAAACCAATGCACAAGCAAAAGCGACAAAGAAGCATAAATAATCCCGACAAAAAACATTTTCCATGGACCACGCTCACTTCTTTTTGGATTAATAATTGATTCTAACATATTTGAATTAAAATAATATAATTTTTAAATGTTAGTCCCACCCGCCCACCCTTAAAATTACATTCATAATTTCGCGAATTTATTTTTGTCTCCAAAATTGCTAAATGCAAATTTTTCCGACGATAATTAAATTAAGTTGAACACTCAATTAAAGAAATTTTATGACTTAACTTTTTTCTTAGCGAAGAATTTCAGCGAAGCAAAATTCTGAACGAATATTATTCGACGAGCATAGTGAGGAGCAAAACATATTTCTAACAATATAAATTCTTAAATACTTTTGGAAACTGTTTTTAATATGGTAATGGTTATCGGAAAAACAAATGCAGAAAAACAAGAAGAAAATAAACTTGAAAAATTTATTGAAGCAACAAAACCTTTGATTTCTAAAAAAGAAGAAATTTCTAAAGGAGTTCTTGGTTGCTTTTATTTAAAGAAAAAAACAAGATTTCCCTCAATGAACTCTGGCTTAGCAATGATTGATGTAGAAAGACATAAAATTTATTTAGATAATGAAAATTACTTGGAATTAGCAAAGAATTTGGCAAATGAATATGAATCTTCTTTTGGTGGAAAAAGATGGATAATTAAAACTCAATACGAATAATTTTTATATCAACAATTCCTGATTAAAACATGTTTTCAAAAGAGGCGAAGTTTAACAGAATTGTAAAGAATATAAAGTCAATAAAAATTCAGGGAGCGCGAAATGTCGCAAAGGCAGCAGTTAAGGCATATTTTATTCTTCCAAATAAAAAATCAAAAAGAATTTTATTAAAATCCCGTCCAACAGAACCAATGATGGAAAATGTTCTGGACATGGCTGAAAAAGGAATTCCAGAATCTGGGATATTAAAACATTTTACAGAAGCACAGGAAAAAATAAATAAAAATGTTTTTAAATTAATCAAAAATAATTCTGTAATTTTCACACATTGCCATTCAACTAATGTTACAAATGCTTTGATTTACGCACACAAAAAAGGAAAAAAATTCGAAGTTTATAATACTGAAACCCGCCCGCTATTTCAGGGAAGAAAAACAGCAAAAGAACTTCGTAAAGCAGGAATAAAAGTCACAATGTTTGTTGATTCTGCTGTTGGAATTGCTTTGGGAAAAGAACAGGGAACAAAAAAAGTTTCAATGATTTTGCTCGGCGCTGACGCACTTACAAAACATGGCGCAATTAACAAAGTTGGCTCAGAAGTCGTGGCAAGAATAGCAAAACAGGAAAAAATACCTTTTTACATAGTTGCTGATTCCTGGAAATTCACAAAATCCAAAGTTCCAATTGAACAAAGAAAATTAAACGAAGTTTGGGACAACGCACCTGAAAAAATCAAAATAAAAAACCCTGCTTTTGAATTTATTGACAAAAAATATATTAAGGGGATTGTGACTGAGAGAGGAGTGGAGAGGTTTGGGGGGTTTTTGAGGAAAATGTAAGGAGGTTAAATAAAAATGATCATAGGATTATAATTTCTTCCAATTTGAATTAACTATTTTGTATCCTTCCAAATTTAAACTTGGATATTTTTTATTATTACTTAATATGGAAGCAATTGTTCTTATTGTGTGGTCCTCTATTCTTTCTAATATATTTGAGTATTCGGGTTTTATAATATCGTATTTGAATAAGTCCCAACCACTTGGCATATTTTGGTGCTCTCTTCCAATTTTTACTCTTTTACCTAAAATGTTTGCTTTTCCGATATACAATAATTTCTTTTTGGTATTTGCTAAATAATAAATTACGTTGGTCGCATTAATGTGTTTCTTAAATTCTTTTATTTTCATCCAATTTGTGCTTCTTGAAATTAAATATTTTTTATCTTTGTTGAACAACCACCCAAAAACATTTTCTTCAGTTAATCTTCTAAATAAAGAGTTCCATTCATTTTCTATTTTTATAAAAACTTCTGCTTTAATTGTTGCGGGATTTATTGGGTAAAATAAAATTGCTTCTTGATGTTCTTTTGTTCTAAAATGTTTCCCTTCTTTATTTTCAATATCAAATAATTCCTTTTGGCTTTTTAGAATTATATAACTTTGAATAAATGTCTTTCTGAGTTTATTTAAAAATTCAGAACTATTATCCCATCTTATTTGGTGGACATTTGAAAAATTCTTTCTTTTAACATGACATAGTTTTGCATCATACTTTTTATTATCCCAAATAATTTTAATTTTTCGAGAATGTCCTTCTTTTAATGGAGAACCAGCTTCGAAATCATTTATATAACTTTTTGGAAGAGTAAAACCCCAATCCATCATTGATCTATCAACTTTTTTACAATAAGGTTTATATGCCATTAACTAAAATCAAGAATAAATCTATTTAGATCTTTCTATTATTTCTGTTCTCTTTAACCTTATCTATAAAATTTATTTTCCTATAGTGAAAACAAAGCTTTATAATAAAGCTTTTCCTTTTATAAATAAGAGGTAAAAATGGTTGCACCAATTAAAGATCAAAAACACACTTCCCTAATTTTGGAGGTTCTCAAAGAAAATAAAAAGATTCGGAGAGGGGATCTCTACAAAGAAGTTATGAAAAAACAAAAAGAAAAATATAGAAAATCATCAACTTATCAAACAATAAGTAGAGATGTAGACAGATTATTAAGAAAAAAAATTATTAAAGTTGTTGAAGGCGGGCAAAGATCTCAAATTATCTCTTTAAATTAAAATCTAAGATGAGTCAAGAAGATGTATTAAAAATATTGAAAGATTTAAAAGGAGAAGCAACTACAAAAGAAATACGAGAAGCGGCAAAAAAGAAATATCCTGAAAGAACTCTTTATTTATATGTTATTAATAGATTAAAAAAATTAGAAAGAAATAATCAAATAAAAAAGGAAGGAGAAAAATGGAAGATAAACAAAAGAAAATGATTAATGAATTATTAAGTAAATATGAAGTGAAGGATATGAAAGATTGGGGAGGAGTTAATGCAGATTTAATTATAACTGATCCTCCTTTTGGGATTGAGTTTAGTGGGAAAAATGGAAATTATCACAGAAATTCTGAAAATGTTGTTGGGGGTTATGTTGAATGGAAGGTCCAAGAATATGCAGAAAAGATAAGACAATTATTAGAATGTATCAAAGATAATTTAAAATCAAGTGGACAAGCATTAATCTTTTCTGGATGGAATAATAGCAATTTAATCCATAATGAAATTATGAAATTTGAAGGATTAACATTAAGAGGAAAAATGTATTGGACTTATAATTTCGCTCCTGCCTGTAAATTAAGACCATCTCATAATATTTATGAAGTTTTTTGGGTTACAAGAGATGGAGGATGGCATTATAATAAAAGATGTTCTACTCATCACTGCACAGAAGGAGAACCAAATTTAACCACACTAAAGTTTATAAGAGATTATAAGATGAATATGCCCAAATATCCCACTAGATTACCATTCAAATTAATTAAATGTTTGTTAGAACATTTTTCAAATGAAGGGGATTTAATATTTGACCCTCTTGGGGGAAGTGGCATGGTGGGGGTTGTTTCTTCTATATTTAATAGAGATTTCCTAATTGGAGATTTAAATAAAAACGGAAAAGTAGTATTTGAGCATCTTTTAGATTACTATCTTAATAAAAATGGATTAAAAGAAGATGCAAAAATAATAGAATTTTGGAAAAAGAAAAATGGTTATTGAAACTTTATTCTTTTAATAATTTCTTCATCATCTAATTTTTCTAAATTTATCATAACTTTTGACCTTCTTAATGAACCATCGGCATTTCTAAAATCTTTTTGAAAAGACCCGCTTTTCTCTAAAGTCCCCTTATTAATTTTTACAAAAATCAGTTCTTGAATATTGAATTTTGTCTTTCTTAATCTCGACCAAGCACCCCTTTTTATTCTTTCTAATTCATATTTGGATTTTCCCCCTTTTATTTTTTCATGCCATTTTTGAAAACTTCTATCTTTATCATTATATTCTACTTCCCCCAAAGCGATAATAGTAATGACATAATTATATTCTTCTATCGCTTTAGTTATTGCCTCGGTATCATTAATCACAACGTCATGTTTTTCTGTGTTTATTGCATGGGATTTAAAATCAAAAGGCACTTCCAAAAAACCATCAAAAGATGTATTTCCATATTTTATTTTATGAAATTTCATAATTTCTTTTAAATATTTTTGACATAAAAATTCAAAATAAAAACCTATCCATTCCATTTGTTTCCACTGATTAAAATTATTATTTTTCATTTCAAGAATTGCTTTTTTTCCATCCCATCTTTTTGGCAGTTCTTTAAGAGTTTCAGAAATAGTTTTAATTGTTTCTTTTTTTATCATGAACTTTAAAATAAATCATCTATTTTAAATTTTCCTATTCTCTTTCCCCTTTCTCCCCCTCAATAAAAACTCTTGTCAATTCTCCATTAATCTTTTCCATTTCATCACCCAAACTTCTTTCCCAAACTTTTATATTCTTTAATAAAAAGTTCAATTGTTGGTTTTAAATTTCCTTTTTTTTCATATTCCTGAAGTGTTTCATAATACTCAGCACTATTTTTTAAATCAATGTTTATTGGTGGAAGTTTGTGTTTTATTAAAATATTATTCAGCAAAATTCTTCCGACTCTTCCGTTTCCGTCGGCAAAAGGATGTATATTTTCAAACTGATTATGTACGACTGCTCCAAGAATTAATGCAGGATATTTCGTTTTATTTTTATTATACCATTCAATTAATTCTTTTAATAAATAATTTATCCTTGTTTGAGGGGCTCCTTCATGAACAACTTTGCCAGAATGCGTCATAACAACAACCTCTTGGCCTTTCTTTCTTAATTTTCCTGCAAAAGATTTAGAATTTTTGAAAACAATTTTATGAATTTTTTTAATCAAGTCAATAGAAATATGCCCCTTTGTTTTTCTTATGAAATTTATTGCTTCATCAACCCCATATGCTTCTGCAATGTCTTCTTTGGATTTATCAGGCCATTTGTCCTCTTCAAGAATTTCTTTAACTTCTTTTTGATTAATTCTGCTTCCTTCAATAGCATTTGTATTATATGTAAATATCTTAGAAAACTTTTTCCAATCTTTTTCTGACAAATGATGAATTTTAAGGGGAATTTCAGATTCTATTTTTTTTACAAAATTTATGTCTTCTTCAGACAATTCAAAATCTAAAGGGTCTTTAATTATTTTATATTTGTGAATTTCTTCAAGGATTAATTTTCCCGCAATTTCTTTTCTTTCTTTTAATTTTTCAGGATTTAAATTTGTTCCAAGATATTTTCTGAATTTATGTATTTTAGAACCCTCTCTGTAAGAATGTCCTAGATAATATTTTATCTTCTTCCCAACTTTTCTTTTTTCAATATGCATAATAATATAATAGGTGACTACATATTTAAATCTTTCTATGCAAGGTGTCTACATTTTAAGGATTTTGTAGTCACCCAATATTTACAAGAACATTCATCACCATCTTCTTCACAACCCTAATCCTACCCTTTCTGCCCCTCAACAAAAACCCTTGTCAACTCCTCATTAATCTTTTCCATTTCTTTATTCAGCTCTTCTTTAATATCGCCTAACTTTTTAATTTGTTCTTTCAAAATTTTTTGAGTGTCAGGAATTGATTTTTTTACAAAGTTTTTGCCTCCAACATCAACAATTAAATCTTCAGAAACTAACTTTGCTTTTGCAAAAATTCCTCTGCCGACTTGCGCAAGAATTTCATTATCCTTTTTACCGACTAACTCACCCAATCCAATATCTATATTTTCCAAATCAACAAGCGCCTGCTCAACTGCCTGCATCTGCTGTTGAATTAACTGAATCTGCTGTTCAAATACCATAAATTTCTGAGTCAGTTCCTGTTGCGATTTTTCATCCATGATAAATTCAAAAAGAAGAGGTTTTTAAGATTTTTGATAATGGACTAAACAACATCCCACCACTTTCTCAATATAGAACTAAATATCATTGCAAAAATTAAATAAAACCAGAACCAACTCAAGCCCAGCCAAAACTTTGGACTTCCTGTTGCAGCAAAAAAATCATTAAACCATCTAAAGAAAAGTATAAACGGAATACCTGTATAAATTATTCCCCTCATTGAAAGTTTCATCTGCTTTGGCATCATTGCAAACTGTTTTTTCTGCAATTCCATCATCTTTTCAGGATGGCTCTTAAATTCTTTCATCTGCTTTTGAATTTCTTTTTGCTCTTTTTTCAGTTCTTTCA
>CAYXDU010000032.1:0-6907 GCA_964463895.1 Candidatus Woesearchaeota archaeon
AAAACTTTTGTTTATTCAGGACATAAAGAAAATTCATGTTTGATTGAGTTGGATGAAGAACCTCCTCATGAAGTTAATTCTGAGGCACTTAAAATTGCTGTTCAGGTTGCTTTATTTTTGAATTGCAAAATTTTTCCAATAGCTCAGATTATGAGAAAGACAGTTGTTGATGGTTCAAATACTTCTGGTTTTCAGAGAACGGTTTTGATTGCGCGAGATGGTTATGTTGAAACATCTCAAGGAAAAGTGGGAATTGATACAATTTGTTTAGAAGAAGATTCTGCACGGAAAATTAAAATTGATGGAAATAAAATTTATTGGAGTTTGGATAGATTGGGAATTCCTTTAGTAGAAATTGCTACTGCGCCTGATATTAAAAATCCTGAACAAGCAAAAGAGTGTGCTTTGAAACTTGGAGATGTTTTGAGGAGTTGTAAAGTTAAAAGAGGTATTGGAACAATAAGGCAGGATGTTAATATTTCAATTCGTGATGAGAATAGGGTTGAATTAAAAGGAATGCAGGATATGAAAACTTTTTTGAAAACTATTGAAAATGAAGTTTTGCGTCAGAAAGAATTAAGTGATAAGAAAACACCGACAGAAGCAGAAGTTAGAAATGCCTTGAATGATAAGGATTGCAGGACTGAATTTTTGAGGCCAATGCCCGGAGCAGACAGAATGTATCCTGAAACTGATTTGCCTTTGCTGAAAATTTCCAGAGATTTTATTAATGAATGCAAAAAAGATTTGCCAAAACTTAGAAGTGAAATTTTTTCAGAGTTTGAGAAAAAAGGTTTGAATGAAGAAATGACAAAACTTTTGTTTAAGCAAAATAAGGTTGATGATTTTAGAAATTTGACAGGATTTTATAGGGATGTTGGTTTTATTGCAAAGATGATTTTGCTTTTTCCAAAAGAGATTTCTAAAAAGTTGAATAAAAGTTTTGGTGAAGTTGATGAAATTGTAATGGATAATGCAGGAGATATACTGAGAAATTTAGATAAAAGAAAAATTTCTGAGGGAGATATTAAAGATGTTTTAGTTAAAATTGTTAATGGCGAGAGTTTGAAAGATGCTTTAAATGTTGAGAAAAAAGATTTAAGTGAAGTAGAAGAAAAGATTTTGAAAATTATTAAGGAAAAACCTGGACTTTCTGAGAAAGCATATATGGGTTTGGTTATGGGAGAATTCAAAGGACAAGTTGGGGGGAAAGAGGTTATGGGAATTATTGGGAAGTTGTTGAAATAGTTGAATATAAATCTTTTAAATAGGGGTTATTTGTTGGAATTTTATAGTGGTTACGGAATGGGAAGATTTAAATAGTTTTGAATTTTTGAGGGGATATGGATAGAATTTACAAAGATAAAGATAATGTATTGAAAATTAAAGAAAAAATTTCTTTTTATATTGGGAATGGAAATGCAAAATCTATTGATGGCACTTCTATTTTTGGAGAAGGTGCTTCAAGACATCTTAGTATTTATTCTATAGAGAATCCTGCAGTAGCAGCAGTAGAATCCTTTGGAGATATGAGGGATTTTGGAATTTATCATAATTTTTCTTTGATTGGAGAAGAAAACAAAATAAATGAATTAGAAAAAATTATAGGAATTAAACCAGAGAATTAAAATGAAATTTAAATATGATATTGGGGAAAAAGTGAATGTTCCAAGTTTAGATGAATCAGGTGAAGTTTTGAAAAGGGAATTTTGTTTGTTTGATCCTTTTTTGAGAGATGTTTGGTTTCCTTCAAAAGTTTATAGTGTAATGATTCAAGATAATTATGTTCTTGGAGGAGAAGAAAAAACTTCTAATGTTGCAAAGGTTTATTTTAGAGAAAAAAATTTAGGTAAAGTTAAACCTTCTTCAAAAGTTTTTGATCATTGTGGTCCTTTACAAGAACAATATTCTGGAACAACTTCTTTTTAATTTTAAATAGTTTTATAAAATATTTTTTCTTTAATGATTAATGGTTAAAGATAAAAAAGTTAATTTTATTGAGAATTTTAAATTATTTTGGAAAGTCGCAAGACATGAAAAGAAATGGGTTTTCATTCTTTTGTTTTTAGCCCTTTTTGTTGAAGTTCTTATGATTGCGGATAATCTTTTAATAAAGTGGATTGTTGATTATGGAAATGGTTATATTGCAGGAGATTATTTAGGTTCAGAAATCTTGAGAATTTTTTTAATAATTCTTTCTGCATTTTTTGGGTTGGTTGTTTTTAGATCTGGGATTCGTTTTTTACAGATTCACTCAAGAAATAGACTGATGTCTCGTGTTGATGCGGATGTTAAGAAGAAATATTTTAATAAAGTTTTAGATTTCGATTATGATTTCCATACACAAAATAAAAGTGGGGAATTAATTTCTAAATTAGACAGAGGTTCGAGAGGATGTGTTTCTTTAACAGAACTTGTTACTCAGAGATTGTTTGCTCCTTTTTTTGGTTTGATTGTAGTTTTATTTTCTATTGCTTATTTTGATCTTGTTCCGGCATTAATCACAGTCGGAGTTGGTTTGATTATTTTGATTTTTAGTTGGAGGATTTTTAATAAACAGGCAAAAGCTAAATTAAAATATAATGATTTTTTAGATAAAGAAAAAGGTTTTATTTCAAATATCTTCTCTGGATTTGAATCAATAAAGTTTTTTGGTAAAGAAAAGAAAGTAAAAAATAAGTATTCTAATTATGTAGAAAATGAGAAAAATTCTTTTGTTAAATTTAATGATTATTATCGTTCATATAATGTTTTGATGTCTTTTACTTTGGGTGTTGGAACTATTCTTCTTCTTTATTTTTCTTTAAGAAGTTTTGTTGCTGGGAGAATTAGCATTGGGACTGTTGTTTTTATTTTTACAACTTTTGGAAGGATGATAGCACCAATTGTTAATTTGTCAGACTCTTTGAGAAATTTTAATGAATCTCTTTCAGATGTCCAGGCTTTGTTTGGTTATGATAAAATTAAAAGTAAAATAAAAGATTTGCCTAATGCAAAAGACCTGAAAGTTAGTATGGGGGAAATTGAATTTAGAGATGTTTCGTTTTATTATGGAAAAAATAATAAAACGAAATTGTTTGAAGATTTAAATTTCAAAGTTGGAGAAAATGAAAGCCTTGCAATCGTTGGAACTTCTGGATCTGGAAAAACCTCTTTGATGAGGCTTTTGTTTAGATTTTATGATCCTGTTAAAGGGAAAATTTTAATTGACAGGAAGGATATAAAACAAGTTAAACAAGATTCTTTGAGGGAGCAATTAGCAATAGTTCCACAGGAGCCAATTTTATTCAATGACACTATTTATAACAATATTAAATTTTCTAAGTCTTCTGCAAAAAGGGAAGAGATTTATGAAGCTTTAAGATTATCTTCTGCTTATGATTTTGTCAGCAAACTTCCGAAGAAAGAAAATACTTTAGTTGGTGAAAGGGGAATAAGATTATCTGGAGGAGAAAAACAAAGAATTGCTATCGCGAGGGCTTTGTTAGCAAATAAAAAAATAATTATTCTTGATGAGCCTACATCTTCTTTAGATTTGGAAACAGAAAATAAAATTCAAAAAGGAATTAATAATTTGTTGAAATATAAAACTGCAATTATAATTGCCCATAGGTTATCCACTATAAAAGATGTTGATAGAATAATTGTTTTAAAAAATGGAAAAATTGTTGAGCAAGGAAATCATTATGACCTGCTTTCTAAAAAAGGAGAATATGCTCGGCTTTGGGAATATCAGAAACATCATAAAAATGATAATTTGAAATCAAAATCTTAATAAACCTCATACTTTTATTCTAATTATGGAAAGAACCTTAGTCAAAGATTTAAAATCAGGGAAAGTTTTGCTTCAGGGTTGGGTTTATGAAATACGAAATCTTGCAAAATTGAAGTTTGTTCTTTTGCGTGACAGGACTGGAATTGTTCAGTGTATTGCTAAAGATTCAGAATTAATATCAAAAGTTTCAGGGCTTTCTTTAGAGAGTGCTGTTGAAATTGTAGGGAAAGTTAAGAGTGCAAAAGTTAAAGCAGAGTTTGTTCGGGATGATATTGAAATTGAAATTGAAAGTTTGAAAGTTGTGTCAGATGCAGAGAAACTTCCGATTCATGTTAATGAGAAAAATGAAAAACCTGCTTCGTTTCAGAGTCGGTTGGATTACAGATTTTTAGATATTAGAAAACCAAAAATTCATGCGATTTTTAAAATTCAGGCAACAATGATGAGTGCATTCAGGGAATTTATGGAAAAGCAAGGAGGTTTGGAGGTAATTTTTCCTTCAATAATTGGTTCAAGTTCAGAAGGAGGAACTGAGCTTTATAAATTAAAATATTTTGATAAAGATGCTTATTTGTCTCAGAGTTGTCAGTTATATAAACAAATGATTGCATGTTCTCTTGAAAAAGTTTTTGCAGTTTTTACTACATGGAGAGCAGAAAAACATAATACTCCAAGACATTTAAATGAAGCCAGGCAGTTTGATTATGAGCAAGGATTTGCAGATGAATTTGTAGTTATGGATATTTTGGCAAAGACTGTTCAGTATATTATTAAAAAAATTAATGAGAAAAATAAAACTGAATTAGAGATTTTGGGAATTAAATTAAAAACACCTAAAACCAAATATATGACTTTTGCAGAGGCAAACGCTTTATTAAAGAAAAATAAAATTGCAACAGAGACAAAAGATTTGACAACAGAAGGAGAAAAGAAACTTGGAGAGTTATTTCCAGACACAATTGTTTTTGTTCATGACTGGCCTATTTCTGGGAAACCTTTTTATATAATGCCAAAAGAGAACAAACTCTCTCATGGTTTTGATGCAGTTTATCAAGGAATGGAAATTGCTTCTGGGGGACAGAGAGTTCATATTCCTGCAATTCTTGAAAAGCAGTTAAAAGAAAGAGGGTTGAATCCAAAAGATTTCAAAACTTATATTGACAGCTTTAGATTTGGTGCACCTCCTCATGCTGGCTGGGGGCTTGGTTTGGAAAGATTGACAATGTTGATTTTGGGTTTAGAAAATATAAGGGAGGCGGTTTTGTTTCCGAGAGATAGAACGAGGTTGACTCCTTAGAAAGTTTTTTAAAGGTATATAAGTTTATATAACCATGCAAATACAAAAAATTTTACATTATCCAAGATTAGATAGTGTTTTAATGGTAGAGAAATTTATTTATGAGCATAGCGGGGAGTTTAAGAAAAAGAAACTTTGGGAAAATATGCCGAGAAAAATAATGTATCAAACTTTTTCTGTGATTATGGATTATCTTCTTTATTCTGGAAAAATTGCAGTAGATTCTGAAGGAAAAATAGGGTGGATTTGGAATCCAAAAGGAGTAGATAAATATCTAAAGAGAAAATATCTTAGTTGGAGAAAAAATGAAAAGTAAAATTTTCTTTGGAGATAAAAAAGTAATTAAAGAATTAGAAAAAATTGATAGTGAGTTGAAAAAACAATTAGAAAGAGCTTTTAAAAATTTGGAAGAAAATGCTTTTTGCGGAATTCAAATTCCTAAGAATTTAATTCCAAAAGAATATCTAAAACGGTTTGGAAATTTAACTAATTTGTGGAAGTATAATTTGCCTGATGCCTGGAGATTAATTTATACAATTGATAGAGATAAGATTAATGTGCTTTCAATTATCTTAGAGTGGATGGATCACAAAACTTATGAACGAAGATTTAAATATTAAATTTAATTTAGATTAAGATGACAAAATTCATATCAATTCAAGAAGCAATGAAAAGAAGAAAGGGCAAGGTTGCTGTGAGGGGTTGGATTTATCGTGAGCGTGGAAGCAATAAAATAAAATTTATTGTTTTGCGTGATTCAACAAATATAATTCAATGTGTTTTATCTCGCGAGAAGTTTGAAAAGCAATGGAAGGATATTGATTCTTTGCTGGTTGAAAGTTCTGTTGAAATTGAAGGTGAGATTAAAAAAGATAAAAGGGCTCCAACAGGATTTGAGATTTCTGTTTCAAAAATAAATATTATTGGTAAAGCAGAAGATTTTCCAATTAATAAAGATTTGAATGAGGAACTTTTGGGGGACAGAAGACATTTGTGGTTAAGGTCGCGGAAGATGACAGCGAGTATGAAAATTCGGTCGACGATTTTGTTTGCATTTCATGAATTTATGCACAAGAAAGGTTTTATTGAAATTCAGGCGCCGAGTTTGAGTGGTGCGACGAGCGAGGGTGGTTCTGAAACTTTTGAAGTGAAATATTTTGATAAGAAAGCATATTTGACTCAGTCGTGGCAGTTTTATGCAGAGAATTTTATTTCTGCTTTTGAGAAAGTTTATGCAATTGCTCCGAGTTTTCGGGCAGAGAAATCAAGGACGCCGTGGCACGTGACTGAATTCTGGCATTTTGAAGTTGAGGCAGCGTGGTTTGATTTGAAGGATGACATGGCTCTTGCAGAAGAATGCATTGAGTATGTTGTGAAAAAAGTTTTGAAAGATAATTTAGAAGATTTGAAAATTTTGAATGTGGATATTTCCCGATTGAAAAAGGTTAAAACTCCTTTTAAAAGAATTTCTTATGATGAAGCAATAAAGACGTTGCAGAAAAAAGGACACAAAATTAAATATGGCGAGGATTTTAAGTCAGCTGAGGAAAGAGGACTTGCGAAATATTATGGGGATGAATTTCTTTTTGTGACAAATTATCCTCTGAAGTTGTTGAAATTTTATCATGGCGAGGATTTGAAGAAGCCGGGAACTGGAACTAATTTTAATTTGCTTGCTCCGGAAATTGGAGAAATGGTCGACGGTTCGCAGAGAGAGCCGGATTTGAAGAAGATTGTTGAACGTTTGAAAAAAGCGAAAATTGATTTGGGCAAGTCAGACTGGTATTTGGATTCCCGACGGTATGGTTCTGTTCCTCATGCAGGTTTTGGTTTAG
>CAYXDU010000033.1:0-4515 GCA_964463895.1 Candidatus Woesearchaeota archaeon
AAAAACCGAAGATTGAAATTGAAATAATCAAAAAAATTCCTCAACAAATTTTCCAGACAAATCCTTGATTTCTTTAAGTTCTTCTTTGTTGAATCTTTCTTTAGTAAAATTATTATATCTTATAGAACAAATAGATTTTATATAATTTTTTTCAAAGAAGTCATCTGAGCATAAGATTCCCCCGTGTCTTAAACCTCTCTCAGCTTCATCAACTTCTTTGCTTGAAATATCAATCCCCTTATCACCAAAAGCAAGGAAATCCAAAACAGAATAACCATTCCTGTTATTATAAAAAAATTTCTTAAAACCATCAGAACCATAATTGAAAACACGTTTGCCTTCTGGAAGATTCGCAAGAATTGCCAAAAAAACATCTTCAAAAGTATATTGCCTATCACCCATTAATGAAACCAACAAATCAAAAGTTTTTAAAGAATTATATTCTCTAGTAAATATATGAACAAAGAAAAAATCATTGAAGCAGGAAAAATAGCCAAAGAAGTTCGCGAGTGGATTAAACCCCAAATAAAAAAAGACATGCCTTTATTGGAAATTGCAGAATTAATTGAAAATAAAATTTCAGAAATAAATCCAAATGCAAAACCAGCTTTTCCAACAAACCTTTCAATAAATGAAATAGCAGCACATTACACTCCAACTCACGACGACAAAACTCTCGCCCAGGGATTATTAAAAGTGGATTTCGGAGTTCATATAGATGGTTGGTGTTCAGACCAGGCATTTTCCATAGATTTAGAAAACTCAGAAGAAAACAAAAAATTAATTGAAACTTCAGAAAAAGCATTGAAAAAAGCAATTGAAACAATAAACCCAAATATCACAACTTCGCAAATTGGAAAAGCAATTCAGGACGAGATTTCCTCGCAAAATTTTCAGCCAATAACAAATTTAACAGGACATCAAATTGACGAGTATGATTTGCACGCCGGACTTTCAATTCCAAATTACAACAACAATTCAACAGAAGAAATAACTTCTCCGGGATTATATGCAATAGAGCCTTTTGCAACTTTAAATTCAGCGTCGGGAAAGATTAAAGAAGGCACACCTTCAGGGATTTATCAGCTTCAGGATTCAAAAAACATACGAAGCCCGTTAGCAAGGGAAGTTCTGGAATATATTTTAGAAGAATATTACACTTTGCCATTTTGCTCAAGATGGCTGATAAAAAAATTTGGAACAAAGGCAATTCTTGCATTAAAACAACTTGAACAAAATGGAAACCTCCATCAATACCCTCAATTAATTGAAACAACAAATTCAAAAGTCGCTCAAAGTGAACACACTGTTTTTATTGATGAAAAAGGCGAGAAAATCATAACAACAAAATAATCAATTCAACATCTTCATTTTCTTTTCAATAAAAGCATTATGTTTAACTAAATTTTCATGAGGCAAGATTTTATAAAATGCGTAACCGCTTCCTTCAGACGAGGAATTTTGTGTAATTTCAAGAATATTCTCATTCTTAATCTTTTTACTGCATAATTCATCAAGAACATCTGAAACTAAAACAACCAAATCTCTTCGGGAAATACTTAATTTATCTTCAACTAAATTAACAAATGCAGGAAAAAGGGAAATCTTCCCCCGATTCAAATCACAATAAATAAAAATTTCTTTTTTAATCCCAGCATAATCTGCCTCATACTTCTTTTTCAAAGAATTAATGTAATCAACCTTCATAAAAAACAAAACTCATGATTTATTATAAAGATTTACCTTGTGAAGAATATATCATCCCAAATAACTTGTTGCTTCAGGAATTGCTGCTTTTGCAGACTGTAAAAATTGTTCCTCGACTTTTTTGTAAACTTCAATAGTTGATTTTGTAACAGAAGGTTTAATTTTTTTCAAAGCATCATCAAAATGTTTCTTCATAACTTCTTCTGAATTAATGTCCTCACGAAGAGCGAGCATTGCTGCTTCTCTGACAAACGACTCTAAATCAGCACCAGTATAGCCCTCTGTTTTCTTAGCAAACTCTTTAATTATTTTATTTTTATTTTCAACAGGCATTTTCTCCATATGAATTTTCAAAATATTTTCACGGCCTTTTTCATCCGGAGCATTAACTAAAAGTATTCTGTCAAACCTGCCTGGTCTTAACAAAGCACTATCCAGCATATCAGGTCTGTTTGTCGCACCAATAACCAAAACATCATTTAAATCTTCCAAGCCATCCATTTCAGCAAGCATCTGATTCAAAACTCTTTCAGTAACTTTAGTTCCTGTTTCATAACCTCTCTTTCCAGCTAAAGAATCAAGTTCATCAAAGAAAATAATACAAGGTGCAACCTGTCTTGCTCTTTCAAAAATTTTTCTCATGCCTTCTTCAGATTTACCAACCCACATGCTCAACAACGAAGGTCCTTTAACCTGAATAAAATTCGCTTCAGATTCTTTTGCAACTGCTTTAGCCAAAAGTGTCTTGCCTGTTCCAGGAGGTCCATACAACAAAATCCCTTTAGGAGGTTTAATTCCCATTCTAACAAAACTCTCTGGATATTTCATAGGCCATTCAACTGATTCTTTCAAATCCCGTTTAACATTTTCCAAACCACCAACACTTTCCCAATCAATATTCGGTGTTTCAACTAAAACTTCACGCATTGCACTTGGTCTAACAACTTTCAAAGCATCTGCAAAATCATCATGAGTTATAATTAATTTTTCTAAAACCTTCTGGGGAATCTGTTCATCTTCATCAACTTTAAGTTCAGGTAAATATCTTCTAAGAACATTCATTGCAGATTCTTTTGCTAAAGATTCCAAATCAGCCCCAACAAAACCATGCGTCATAGAAGCAATTTTATCCAAATCAACTTTTGACAAAGGCATCCCACGGGTATGAATTTTCAAAATTTGCAAACGCCCTTCTTTGCTCGGAACACCAACTTCAAGTTCTCTGTCAAATCTGCCGGGTCTTCTTAAAGCAGGATCAATTGCATTAACCCTGTTTGTCGCACCAATAACAATAACTTTCCCTCGGGACTTTAAACCATCCATCATTGTTAACAATTGCGAAACAACACGTCTCTCAACTTCACCTCCAACATCTTCTCTCTTTGGAGCAATTGCATCAAGCTCATCAATAAAAATAATTGTAGGTGCTGTCTTTTCTGCTTCTTCAAAAATATCCCGAATCTTTTTCTCTGACTCTCCATAATACTTAGACATAATTTCCGGACCATTTAATAAAATAAAATGAGCATCTGATTCATTTGCAACTGCCTTTGCTAAAAGTGTCTTACCTGTTCCAGGAGCTCCGTGCAACAAAACTCCCTTTGGCGGTTCAACACCCAACCTCTGAAAAATCTCAGGACGCTTCATTGGAATTTCAACCATTTCCCGAATTTTCTTAATCTCGTCATTTAATCCGCCAATATCTTCATAAGTAATTTCAGGAATACTTTCTTCAGAAACATCAACTGCCTTGGGATTCAAAACAACTTCTGTATTCTCACCAATAACAACTGGCTGATTAGGACTTGTGCTTACAACCAAAAACCTTATCTGAGAAATGCTTCCCCCCAAATTTCCAAAACCCATCCCTCCAAGAATATCATTTAAATTTCCAAAAATATCTCCGAACTCTCCAAATTCTTCTGACATCAAATCTCTTCTTCGGTTTGTTCCACCCAAAACCAAAACATCGCCTTTGACAATCACTCTTCCCAACATTCCTTTTTTTAAATTTTCTGGGTCGCCCTGAACCATAATTCCTTTTTGTGCAGGAGCAATCATAACTTTTTTTGCTTCCTTAACATTTGCTTTAGAAACAGAAACAATCTCTCCAATTCCTGTTTTTGCATTTCTTCTTAAAATTCCGTCAATCCTGATAATCCCTTCACCAACATCAGCAGGATAAGACCTGTCAACAATTGCAACTGTCTCACGATTACCTTTAATAGAAATTATATCTCCACGATTAACACCAAGTTCCTTCATCAGCGAGGGGTCAATTCTGGCAATTCCTTTGTAAGCATCGTCCTGCAATGCTTCAACAACTTTCAGTTTTTTTTCATTTGAATTTTTCGGCATTTTCTTTTCCAAAACTTAAACTCAGTTTATTTAAATCTTCAAAGCACAAACGAACCATATCATTCATAATTTTTTCCTGTGTATTCATGAACGAAACAATTTCTTTTGGTATTGATACAGCATAACTATTTCCAACAAGCCGCATCTTTACACGGAATTCTTTATTCTTCAGATTTATAAATTTGTTGTATTCCTGCTCATCAACAGGATGAATGATTTTTTCATTGCATTTTTTATCAGGACAAACCATTGCACGAAATACAAAACCATTTTTTATTGCTTTTGCTTTTTGCATTTTCTTTCCGCATTTTTTGCAAAGAATTGTGTTGTCAAATATATCTGAGGTCATTTTATCGTCGGTGTAATCCTTTTCATGAATATAAAAGCTGTGCCAATTTCTCAACACAGCTCTGGGTTGAAAAGAGGTGTATATACAATACGTATACACAA
>CAYXDU010000033.1:4615-6482 GCA_964463895.1 Candidatus Woesearchaeota archaeon
AATCACAACAATAATTAAAAACTCTCCAAACTTAAAATTGAAATGAGTTTGCTAAAATTTTTAAAACCAAAGAAAACAGAAATTCCTGAGATAAAACAAAAATTCATCGACGAAAATTTAACTCCTGAAGAAATTGATGAAAAATTGTGGCCAATGAATTTTAGTAAACAAAGTAAATATTTGCACGAACAAATCTCTCCAAAACAATTTAGCGCATTTGTTAAATATGTTGGAAACAAAATGAAAGAGGAAGCAACGAAAAATAAAGAATTAAGTTATTCTTACATAAGACACGTTTAAATAAAACATTTTAAAAACATCACATCTTTTTCTAAATAAATGGATATTAAAGATATAAAAAAAGCAGGTGTCAGCAAAGCAGATGAAATTTCTATAAAAGAATATGAATCAAAAGACAAGAACAAAAAAATAAAATATGAAGAAACAAAAATCCATCAGGAAAAAGAAAAAAGAAAGTCCCACAAGTTCAAAAAATTCATGAAAAAATTCTGGTGGATTGTCTGGAAAGACGACTCATTCAAAGGCTGGATAATTTCTTTGCTGTTTATTTTTATTGTTATAAAATTTATTTTCTTTCCTCTATTAAGTTTAGCAACTGGAACTTCACTTCCATTGGCAATTGTTGAATCATGTTCAATGTATCATAAAGGAGATTTATTCGGAAGTTTTGATAAATGGTATGACAAACACGAAGACAAATATTCTGAATTTGATATAGCCTACAATGAATTTGAAGATTTCAAAATGAAAAAAGGATTTAATAAAGGAGATATACTTTTTATTGTTGGAACAAAACCTGAAAAAATTGAAGTGGGGGATATAATCATTTTTACAGCAAATACGCAAAATCCAGTAATCCACAGAGTTATAGAAATCAATGAAAATAATGAAACAGGAGAATTAACATTTTCAACAATTGGTGACAATAACAACGGGCAACTAAATATTGAAAGAAATATTTCAGAAGATCAAATCATGGGAAAGGCCTCAATAAGAATCGCTCCTTTCATTGGCTGGGGAAAACTAATTTTCTTTGAACACAAAAGACCTGCTTCAGAAAGAGGATTTTGCGAAGAACAGTAATCCAAAACTTTTTAAATCAAGCCCTTCTAGTTCAAAAATGGAATTTTGTCCCAAGTGCGGAGCTGTTTTAATACAAAAAAGAAAAAATGCCGGCTGTGCAAGATGCAATTATTCTGCACCAGGAAAATTAAACATAAAAACTTCTGAAAAAATTGATGAAAAAAAAGAAATTGCAGTTGTCTCAAAAAAAGATGATGCCTCATCTCTGCCTGTTGTTTTTGAAAAATGCAAAAAATGCGGAAATGAAAAAGCATATTTCTGGACAATTCAAACCAGGGCCGGCGACGAAGCAGAAACAAAATTCTTCAAATGCACAAAATGCGAACATACTTGGCGGGAATATCGATAATCAAGAAAATAAATTATCTAAAGAAACTCCTAATTTTTCATAAAAATTCCCAAACCTTTCTTTTACATTTTTAACATATTTTTTCGCACCTTCAATATATTTTTCCTCACCTTTTTCTAAAGCAAATTTTGCAACCCATTCAGGATCTAGAAAAGGTTTTGTCAAATCATGCCCATAATTAAAACAACCCATTAAAAGACACTTTGCCACAATTTCATGATCAAAGCCATATTCATTTCCATATTTTTCTTTATAACTTTTTGATGCAGAACAGTTTATGCATCCTCTGTTTTCAATGAAATGGGGAATTTCTTCTTTCATAAAAGTTTCATAAAAAAACCTTATTTAAATTTTTGGGTAAATGGCCCCGACGGGATTTGAACCCGCGACACCTGGATATCTCCAAAATAAATC
>CAYXDU010000034.1:0-6375 GCA_964463895.1 Candidatus Woesearchaeota archaeon
CAATTTTTGCATTTGGATTAATTGGATATAAAGCAGTTAAGCAAAAAGATGAACCAAAAGAAATTGCAAAATATGGTGCTTATGCAGGTTTAATAGCCGGTTTAGCTGGAGCAATTATTGCAATTATAACATTTTATGTTTTCCCTGAAAGATTTGTGGAAACAATTCAAGCAGCAGTTCAGGCCGGAGCCGACGCCGCAACTGTTCAGACATTTATAAAAATCGGATTATATGCAAGTTTGATAATTTCGCCTGCAATAAACGCAGCAATTGGCGCTTTAATCGCCTGGATTTCTGGATTGATTTTCAAGAAGAAGTGAAAGTTATTTTGAAGGACATAAATCTTTATAAAAAGTAATTTATCAAATAATTTATGGGTTTAGAAACAAAAATAAAATACAAACCAAAAATAAAAATTTCTCCAAAATCAGTTAAAGAAATGTTTTATGACATAAAATCAAGTATTTCAAAATTAGATAATTCTTTTGAAAATCTTAGTAATAAAGAAATTTTAAAAATAATTGAAAAAGGGAAATACAAAATAAAAAACGAACAATTTGATACAATCATTGATTTGTCTCGTCCAGAAGTAGTAATGAATATTTATAGAAATGATTCTGAAGGAGGTTGTCAATCTTGTGTAAGTCTTGGAAGAGAAACTATTGATGCACAAGATGCAACATCAGGAATTTATTGTAAAAAATCTGATCCAGATTATAATTCCCATGCAATAGGAGAACCAGGGGTAAAATATGAAGGATTATCTCCAAAAATAAGAAAACATTACAATTCACCCTGCAAAGATTGGAAACCAACATTTTCACCTACGATTGAAAAACTTCTTGAGATAGAATAATTAAATCAAAACCTCAAACTCACCCAATTCTTTCTTCAAAATCTCAAAAACTTTAGAACCAACTTCAACTTCTTTCTTATCTTTTTGATTTTCAACTGCTTTTGAAATTTCATCCATATTTGATTCAATTAATTTTTTATCAACTTTGAAAACTTTATTATCCTTGAACAAAAATGTTTCTCCGTCAGCATTTAATAATTCAGCAAAACCCTTTTTCAGTTTCAATCTCATTTTGCTTTTTTCCAGATTAATCAAATCACATCTCTGGGAATATTCAACAAGTTCTTTAATTAAAATATCTGCATCCCTTCTTGCCCTGTCAACTTTATGCGCATCAAGTTTGCCTTTCTTAAAATCATTTCGCGCTGAAACAACATTTTTCAGAATCCGCGCACTTTGCAAAGAGAATTTTCCTTTCTTAATAAAATCATCTTCAAAACTTTTCATAATCGCAACCTGAGATTTCTTCCCTGTAATTGATTCCAATAAATCAAAAACATCTTTATAAATTTGTTCAATTGTTTTTTCCTGAACACGCTTGTCAATCTGTTCCCGAAGTTCTTTCATTCTCTTAATATAATCTTCCATATCTCCAAGCAATTTATCAACTTCCTTTCCTGAAACTTTCTTAACTTTTCCATGCTCATAACCCTTGTAATATTTCACAACAATTTCCTCAAGAATGTCAATGTATTTTTTTTCAAGCATTTTTTCTTTTTCTAAAAAAATTCTTTTCATTTCAGGAACAACCGTCTTCGGAGTCGGAGGAGGCAAACCATACAACATCAACAACGCTTGCGACGGAGTTATAACACCCCAGTAAATATCACCCATAACAATATCCATCAGCATTCTCTCAGCACGTTTAGTTGTATTATCTCCCATTGACATAAACATATCAATTGCTTCTGGCGAAGGTTTCAACTTCCCCATTTTTAACAAAGCTTTCCATGGCATAAAAGTTCCTCTGTCATAAATCGGAACTCCGTCACGAATAAAAGTAAACATAACAGGATGCGCGTCCTTAACTGCCTCCCAAAAATCAGTCAGCAAATAAATCTGCGGTTCAAGTTTGTTCTGCACACCAGCCATTGCACCTGCCTCGCCAACATACTGGTAAATTATGCTTCTTAATCTGTCAAGCAATTCCCTTCTGGGCATTCTTTTAACATCAGTATCATTAATAATAATAAAAACATCAACATCAGATTCTTTAACAGCATCACCCCGAATCAAACTACCCCCCATAACATAACTAACAACATATTTTTCAAATTTCTGAACAACCATTGACTTGTGAATTTCTGCAACTCTCACTGCTCCTAAAAAACCTTTATCATAAAGTGGAAACGACATTGCAATTCCAGAATACAATTCAAACTTAGAATCAAAGCACATTTCCCAAATTTCTGCAGGAGTTCTCACATAAACCCAAACATCCTGTTTCGCCTTTTCAATCTGCTCAACAACTGCTTTTTTAATTTCAGGAATTTTTTTCTCTTTATTATCAGGAACAATAATATTCAAATGAATCTTTTTTGCAAGTGTCTCAAACTTTTCTTTTGGCAAATCATCTCCAATTTCCTCTTCAACAAATGACTTAACTGCCTGCGGCGGAATTATACTAACTGCCTGGACAAAATTATATTTCTTAACAATAAATGACTTCAGTTTTTCAATTTCCTTTTTTGTTTTCTCCATGTCTTTCTTAACCTGCGAGTCATCTCCCGACGGAACAGCAGGATTTTTCGGAGTATAATTATCCTTGAGATTCATTTCCGGAATGTCATTGTTTTCTGCCATAATAAAATTGAGATTTAACAACTTTTAAATGTTACTAATAAGAATATTTTATAGAATTGCCGTATTTCAGTTCAATCAAATTCTCTAATCTTTTCTTTGCATAAGTTATTCTTGCCTTTGCTGTTCCTTCAGGAAGATTCAATTTTTCCCAAATCTCTTTGTATTTTAAACCCTGAAAATATTCCATCTCCAAAATTTCTCTATGATTTGGTTTTAAATTTTTTAATTCATTTCTGACAATTTCTTTTCTTTCTTGTTTTTCAAGTTCATCTTTCAAATCTGCAAAAGAATAAGATTCATTTAATTCAACAAACACAGGAGATTTGTTTTTCTTTCTATAAAAATTAATAAAATTATGAAAAGCAATTTTATATATCCATGTTTTTATTTTTGCATTCCTAAATTGAAAATTCTCTAAAGAATTAAACACATTAACAAAAGTATCCTGAGTCAAATCCTCAGCATCATTTTTATTTTGCGAAAATTTCAAACAGTAATTATAAATACAATTCTTATGTCTCTCATACAAAATGCCAAAAACTTCTGATTTCATCCCATTTTTTGCAAAAGGCACAAGCTCTTCATCAGTTAAATCTTTCAAATTATTCATATAAAATTCCAAAAAAAATAAATATTTAAATATTTGTATAGCAAATTATAAAATGCGCGGTCCGGGAATCGAACCCGGCTCACCTCGTTCTTGCAAAATAAAATTTGTGGCAACGAGATATTCTACCAATAAACTAACCACGCTTAAGAAAAAATAAATTTGAGATTATTTAAAGATTATTGAAATCACAATAAAATTTATAAGTCGTAAGAAATAAAATATTTACATGGGTTTGATAATAAAAAAAGCTAAAAAAGAAAATCTTGAATCAATTTTTACAATAGAAAAAAAGAGTTATCCTCCTGAACTTAGAGCTCCTCACAAAATATTAAAAAAAAGATTTGAAACTTTTGGAATCATAGTTGCTGAATTAGACAAAGAAGTTGTTGGTTTTTACACTTGTGTTCCTGTTTTTTTGGATTGGTCAAATATGTCTCAAATAATAAATTCATTAAAAGAAAATCGTAGTCCTCATTACAAAAATTGGTTTGAAAAATATAAGCAAGAAAAAGAATTCAACACCTTATATGTTACTTCAACTGCAGTTTCTTCAATTCATCAAAATAAAGGTATAGGGAAAAAATTAGTGGAAAATAGTCTTAACTTAGCAAAGGAAAACAACTTAAAGTACAGAGCATCTGTTTTAAGGATTCCTGGTTTTGCAAAATTTAAAAAAACCAATAATGACATTAATGAATATTTAAATAAAATTAAATCTAGAGAAATTACAAATAAAAACATCTCTCTTTATCTTTCATTAGGATTTAAACTTAGACAACCCATCGAAAATTATGAATCGGACAGAACAAGTTCAAACTATGGAATTTTTGCATTTAAATATTTAAGTTGAAATTCAAATAATTACGCACCTACAAACTTAAGCAATTCAAACACAAAGAACACAGGCCATACAAGTGCTTTCAAAACACCCAGAACACCAACCCAAAAACTTGTTGCACTGGCAATGTAATAAATTACAGCCCCGATAAAACCAAGCCCGTAGAAACATCCCCATGAACCCGAACTCTGACATTCCATTTTCTTGGATTTTTTGATTCTTCTCTTTTTCATCTTCCACCTCTTTATTTAATTAGTGGTCCATCGAGGAGTCGAACCTCGGTCTACTCGGTGTAAACGAGTCATCTTAGCCGTTGGACTAATGGACCCAACCAATACAGAAAAATTAATTTTCCATGACTTTTAAGCTTTTCTCAAGATAATCTTTACAAAAAATAGAAATATTTTTTGTGTCTCTTCTGCAATTTCCTTCATTAGAACAAGAAGGACATTTATCTTCTAAAGATGTTATTATTTTTACAGGCAAATTTTCTGATTTAGAATAGTTTTCACAATAAGTAATAATATTCAAAGTGTCAACTTCGCAACTATTTTGATATTTTTCACAAGAAGCACATTTATCTTCAACTTTCATTATTCCAAACCCCCAAATTTATCTTCCCCACTAAAATTCATCCCCTTCTTCGTCGGTTTTGAAGCAATAACATCATCAATTCGCAAAATCATAATTGCAACATCTGTCGCTGAATTAATTGCCTGCGACTTTATTTTGTGCGGTTCAATAATTCTCGCCTGCAAAACATCATCAATTTTATTTTCAAATAAATTCAATCCGGCATTTCTGTCTCCTGAATCATGTCTTGCTTTTAATTCTGTTAAAATATCAATTGGATCCAAGCCGGCATTTTCAGCCAAAGTTACAGGAATAAAATCCAAAGCATCTGCAAATTCTTCAACAGCCAATCTTTCCCGTCCAGATAAACTCTGTCCAAATTTCCTAAGTTCTTTTGAAATTTCAACTTCAATTGCTCCGCCACCAGGAACAACCAAACCAGATTTCAAAACACACAAAACATCTCCAAGCCCGTCAATCATTGCCCTCTCAATCTCATCCATAACATGCCCGCTTCCGCCATGAATCAAAATTGTCATTGCTTTTGGATTTTTGCAACCCTCAACATAAGTAAAAATTTCCTCACTTCGCTTAACCTGCCGAACAACTTCTGCTTCACCCAACTCAAATTGCGTTAAATCATTAAGATTACTGACAATCTTTCCTCCGGTTGCCTTTGCAATTTTCTGCATATCACTCTTCGCTACCCGACGACAAACATAAATTCCTGCTTTGCTAAACAAAAAACTCGCAAAATCATCAACACCTTTCTGACAAAAAACAACATTCGCACCTGATTCTCTAACTAAACTTACAATTTCCTTAATTGCATTCTCCTCTTCTAAAAGAAATTCATTAAGTTGTTCAGGCGAAGAAATCTTAACTTCTGTTTTAAGTTCAGGACTTTTAACTTCAAGAGGAATATCAATCAAGGCGATTTTAGCATTTTCAATTTTCAAAGGCATGTCCTGGGAAATTTTCGATTTGTCCAAAACAATTCCCGAAATCAATTCAGTATCACCAACACCATTACCTTTTGCTTTTTCAATTTTCAAATCATCCAAATCAAATTCACCTTTATTCTCAATTTGTTTAATTCCCCGAACAATTATCTCAGCCAGTTTTTCTCTTGAATCCTCTGCACCTTTGCCAGTCATTGCAGTCATTGCAATCTGTTTCAAAACATCGTCATCTTCAATACTAATTCTCAAAGAAACATCATTCAAAATTTCCTGTGCTTTTTCAGCAGCAAGACGATAACCTTTAGCAATTACAGTCGGATGAATTTTACTGTCTAAAAGTTTTTCTGCATTTTCCAAAAGTTTGCCTGCAATCATAACAGCAGAAGTTGTTCCATCTCCAACCTCAGACTCCTGTGTCTTTGCAATCTCAACCATCATTTTTGCAGCAGGATGTTCAATTTGCATTTCAGAAAGAATCGTCACACCATCGTTAGTAATAACAATATCATTCATCGGACTAACAAGCATCTTGTCCATTCCCTTCGGCCCCAATGTCGTCTTAACAACTTCAGAAACCATTCGCGCAGCAGCAATATTATTCCGTTGAGCATCTTTGCCAATCAACCGCTGAATATCTTCTGGCATTAAAGTAATTGGCTTATCTGACATAAAAGAAAATATCTCTCTCTTTATTTAAGCATTATTGTGGTGAATTATATTAAGAAAAATAAAT
>CAYXDU010000035.1:0-5997 GCA_964463895.1 Candidatus Woesearchaeota archaeon
ATACTTCCACCATTTTCACTTAATAAATATTGCAATCCGTTTTTCATAGGTCTTTTCTCCATCTTTCTTATCATATATTTTAAAGTTTCTCTTTGACATTCCCCTATTTCATTCAAGGGAAAACTATAAGGAATAGGATATATTTCTAATCCATATTGGACTTCATAAGCATTCTTATCAATAGCAGTAAAAAAATTAAAAGGTTTAAACCTAACTAAAGGTTCAGAAAAAAGATAGTATATGTAATCTTTATGCGCAGTATCATAGGTTCCATTTTCACGAGTTCGGCGGGCTAGCTTTGCTAAAGAATTCTCAATAAAAAAAGCTTTAAAATTAATTTTAGAACCTGCCTTTTTCTCATTATCCAAAATCCAATAATTTACATCATTATATTTATGGTGTCCTAACTCTTTAACTTCGTCTGTTGAATATATAACTTCTTGTTGAGAAAAATGAAATAATGATTGACTAAGATACACTAACAATTTTTTAGCATCTTCATAATTTAAAGTCTTTTCATCAGAAAGTTCTTTAAGATTTTTAGGAAGATTATCTTTTCCAAAAATATTTTTTATTCTAATAATTGCATCATCACATGCCATTTGAGCACCATAAATCATTGAATTTAACATTTTAATCTTCCTTTGACTTTTCATAAATTGTTGCCCCAAACCAAATACCCGGATAAAAAGTATAAAAACCGCATTTTTCTAAACCTCGAGTTTCATTTTTCAATCTTTCAAGTAAAGATTCTTTACTCTCTGAATTATGGTTCTTTCCATCAAAATATGTAAGAGGCATAGCCCAAAGATTTGCCACAACATAAGTTATCAAAAAATTGTTCCTTAATCCTTTCAATTTATTTTTCAATTTCATAAAAATCCCTAAAATAAAAACTATAATTAACTTATACCGACAATTATCGGTATTTAAAGAAATAATCAATAATCTTATTTTCGGCTTTTCTTAAATTTTCCTGAAAAGCGGAATAAGATTTTCTCAAAGATTTTGCCATTTCTGGGATTGTTAATTTCCGGGGGTAATTATAATAACCTAATTTGTGAGCGACATTCAAAGATTCAATTTGCTTTTCACTTAAATGGGGTATAAACTCTAAATTTGCAACATTTCTTAATTTTTCTTTTTTAATGGAAAATAATTCTCCATGATAATTTTTAACAGAAGCAGTAACAAGTTTATTCAATTCTTTTCTATCAATACAAGCAACTTCCCAATATTCCCAGCCGTCACTTGAAACTTTAACAGGCTTAACAAAAACATATTGAGGATTATAAAAAATTCTTATCTCAGCTTCGGACTCTCTAGAAATAGGATGTTGTGCATGAACAAAAACATAATCATTATAAATTTCAACACTTCTAATTTGTTTACTCTTTCTTAGTTCCTCAATAAAATTTTTTTTATTTTCCCCACTTCCTGAAATAATTCCACTCACAAGAAGGTTTATTTTATTCTCTTTAACATAATTTGTATGAGGAACGGCAAAAAAATCTACTTTATATTTTACACACAAAGGATGATAAATATCTTTATCATCCCTTAACTTAAATTTAGCAATCCACATAACCGACTATTGTCGGAAGGATATATAAAATTTTCTAATTCTAGATGTTTAAAAAATTTTAAAGTTGTCAAAACAATAACCCTATTTCTTCAATAAAGAGCTAGCCATTAAATCCAAACCAATTATTAATATTATTAAAAAGATTATTGGAAATAATATTCTGCCAAAAATTCCACTGTCTGGAGGAGGGCTAGTTAAAAATGATAAAAACCAGTTTCCTGTGATAATAGCAAGTACAATTAAAATTCCTCCAATAATAAATTTCATATCTTTTTCCATACACAATTATTGATTTAATAATATATAAAGTTTTCTTGTTTCAATCAAAAATTAAAAACACCTTTATCAGCACAAAGCTGGTCATTTCCGGAATTATCTGTGAAATAAACTACTGCTTCAACTTTATCAGGATTTGAAACATCCTGAACTGTAACAGGAATTGTTTTAACGCCCAAAGGTGCTATGTTTCCCGGAACATCGTGAATAAAATTTGAATCACTTTCATTGCCTGTAAAAATAAGTTTTATACCTGAAATTTCAATTTCAGAATCTGAACCTGTTCTCAAAACAGTTACATTATAAACATTTCCAGAAGAAACAACTTTTGTCGGAGTTACAACAACATCCAGACATTTTGAAGTTAAATCCAATTGACTGGAACCTCCTGAAACAAGATTCCTCACAACAACCCAAACAATTCCTATTGCAACAAAAACTAATAAAATTATAATTAATGTTGAAACAATCGTTGATAAACCTTTTTTAGCACCCCTCATAAATAAGATAATAAATGGGGATTTATAAATTTATTCTTTATTAAAAATATCAAGAATCTGAAAAAACTCTTTACTGCTAATCACTTTATCAACCTGTGTCAACCCTCGCTGTTCAACAAATTTTCTAAATGCTTCTGGCTTATAACCTCTTTTTCTCAAAGACGCAATTGTCGGAAGTTTTTCATCTTCCTCTCCGGAAAATTCTCCTGATTTTATTCCTTCAGAAATCTTCCTCTTTGACAAAACCAAATCAGTAAATTTCATTCTGCCTGTAAAAAAACTCCAAGGATACTTCTTCCCAAAAACATCGAAAATCATTTTCTGTCTTTTAGCATTATCCCGATGATCCTTGCCCCGAATTATGTGCGTCATTTTCAATTCTATGTCATCAACAGAAACAACCAGATTCATCAACGGCCAGACACGATATTTATTTCCCTGCAAAGAATGCCTTGTTTCATTTATCCTAGCTAAAGGAAAATCCCTCATTGCAGGATTCGGATTTTTCATTAAAGATTTAAATCTCAAAACCGCCTCGCCAACACCAAAATTCTTCCCTGATTTTTTAGAAATCATTTTTTCCCAGTCCAAAATATTTTCCTTAACACTTTTCTTTCTGCATGGACAATCTTTTTTTTCTTTGACAAATTCTCTAAAATTTTCAGCAGAACAAGTGCAAACATAAGCAGAACCTTTCTCAATCAGTGAAACAGCATAACCATAATACAACTCCATTCTGTCAGAACTATTAATATATTTTGCAACATTTCCAAAAATCCAGTCGCAATCCTGTTTAATACTTTTATAAGAATTCTTCAAAGTTGCCTCAGGCGAAGTATCGTCGATAATTACGTAAAATTTTCCTCCATATTTATTCACATACATTGAAGCAGAAAGTATTGACATAACATGTCCAACATGCAAAGGTCCCGATGGCGCAGGTCTAAATCTTGTGATAACTCCTGTTTTTTTATTTACATCAGGCAACTCAGGTAAACCTTCACGAACTTTACGTTCAGAAATCAAATCTTTAAATTTTTCAAAATCTTTTTTCTGTTCTTCTAAAGACAATTTATTCACTTCATTAATTATCTCTTTAATCTTGCCTGAAAATTTCTTAACCTCTTCCTTCTTCAAACCTTCTGCAAACAAACCTGAAATAACAGCCCCCTGGTTTGCTTTTCCATTATAGTGAATTGCATTTTTCAAAGCATATGCCCGAATTTTATCTTTTGTTATTGCCATAAATTAAATTAGAAAAATAAGTTTATTAAATTATTGTATTCAAGAAGCATTAAGATAAGAAACAATTAAAGGAGAAGTTATTTTTTCAAGCGCAACCTCTTCTGCTTTATTCCAAAGTTCTTCATTTCTTAATTCTATTTTTGAGATTTCTATTCCCGCCCTTCTTCTTTTTACAATTTTTCTAAATCCCCGAAAATATTCTCTTTTCAAACCATATTTGTTCAAAATATTTTTTGACATCATAATCAAAATTCATTTCAGCCAAATGAGCATCCAATCCTTCTTGTGTGCATTTAATTGCCTCTTCTAATTCTGATTTATCAATTAATTTTTTTAAGATATATCTTTCATAAAATTCCATGTTATATTCAAAACAAAATCATTTTTAAAAATTATTGCGATTCAAAAACAAATATTTATAAAATAAAAAACCCCAATTTTTTTATGAGATATATTAAATTAGAAGACATAATTGAAACAGATGTCAGTCATGACCCAAGCATAAAAAAGAAAATAATTTTAGAAAAAAACACAGTCCCAAAACTAATGAATCTCGGAAAAGCAACACTAAAACCCGGTCAATGCACAACAAAACATAAACACAATACAATGTATGAAATATTTTATGTATTGTCTGGAAAAGCCAAGTTCAATATCGAGGGTAAAAGTTTCGAAATCGAAAAAGAGCAATGTATACTTATTGAACCTAGAGAAACACATTCACAATCAAATCCCTATAAAAAAAATGTGGATCTTTTGTATTTTGGAATTTCTACAGAATAATCAACTCTTTTGTAAAAACAACAACCTGCCTTCCGACAATTTGTCCCTCGCGAAATTCATCAATTGGAAAACCTTCAGCTAATTTCAAACCAACTTTCTCAGAAAATTTTTCAAAATTTATACCAATTCTTTTCTTTTTAATAATCCGAATATAAGGCGAAGTAAAAACAATTTTTCCCTCAACAAATTTTTTAATATTATTCAAAACATCAACCATAATTTTTTCATAACACTTAACCATTTTTCTTGCATCTTCTTCTGTGGGAATTTTCTTCAATGTTTTTCCAAAATCCGGCTCTGAAGCCATTCCTGAAATTCTAAATTTTGACAAATCAACTTTTGAAGAATCGTCATTAATTAGATTGTAATTCTCTTCAGAAAAACCAAAATATTTCAAATTTTCCTTTGCACCGAAAATTGCTTTTTTATTTAAATCAACACCCACAACTTTTATTTCCTGATTCAGAGCTTCAATTAAAACAACACCCATTCCACAAAAACCATCAAGCAAAACTTCATCTGAATCAGATTTAACCTCAGATAAATTAATCATAATTTTTGCCAATCGGGGGGAAATACTCAAACTCTCTCTCCGAACCGGTTTTTCCATGTCTCTTTTTTCAATTTTTTTATAATCTGAAAACTGAATAATCTTCCCAAAATAATTTTCAAAAACAAAATACTGTTCATCAACAGTTTTCGAAGATAAATGCTGTGCTTCCTCCTCGTTCTGCAAACTCATTTCCTCACGCAATTTTTTTTCCGATGCCTTAAGTTTTTCTTTTCTAAATCTTTTTTTTAAATAATTTCTCACATCTTCAACAGAATCAGAAAAATCCCAAACAACATAACTAAAATTATTTTTTTCAGAATAATAAATTTCTGTTCTGTCAATATTTTTCAGTTCGCACAAAACTTTCCCAATTGCAATAACACCTCCTAACAATTCAACAACTCCTGCATCCAAAGGATTTTCCAAATCAATTAAAACAGAATTTTCTTTTTTCTGCAAATCTAAAATTTTATTGTCTGTTTTCCTAAAAAAACTTTTCAATTCCAAAATAGATAATTCCGGATTTCTTCCAAGTATGAATAGATATTTCATGAATAAATTAAATTAATAACACTTAAAAATATAATGCAAATGCAAAAGATTTATATAACTCATAAAATCCAAAAAATAATGGAAGGATTAACAATAAATGCCAGTTTGTCACAACATTGCAAAGAAGGATTTGAACTAGAATTGGATGAAAAAATATCTAAGGAATATTCTTATCACGATTTTCTAATCTTAGGCAAAATTATCGGAAGTTTGGTTGAAGAAACGAATTTATATCGTAGTGATAAAAAGAAAGCAATTTCAAAATTAGAAAATAATTTACAAATCATAGAACTACTTTCATCAGGGCCTCAATTAGAAAAAGAAACTTTGGACTTGCTAAACGAAAGATATTCTTCTGGAGCAAAAGCAGAGTACGAACCTTATAGAAATGGATCAAGAATCGCAGCATATTTTCTATCCAAATTAAATGGAACTGTCTCAATTGAAAATTGCAATGAAGGAAATTACACTATAAAAAATATTGTAAAATTGCCTCTTTAAAA
>CAYXDU010000035.1:6007-6346 GCA_964463895.1 Candidatus Woesearchaeota archaeon
TATCATACCCAAACCAATCTTTCTTATAAAACATTGTTGGAGCAAATATTCCATCTGTAGTCTTTCCTTTAAATTCCATTTATGCTTTTTCAACAAATTCATTAAACTCTTTTTCCTTAAAATTATCATGAAAAAAGAGGGTAAGAAAACTTTTAGTGAAATTTGGGACATTATAGATGTTTCTGTTTTTATTCTCGTAATTTATAGTTTGCTTGAATTAATCTTTTCAATAAGTTCTTATATTAACAACCTATTTCCGTCATGGATTTTAAGTTATGCTATTGCAATTTTTGCATTTGGATTAATTGGATATAAAGCAGTTAAGCAAAAAGATGAACC
>CAYXDU010000036.1:0-6310 GCA_964463895.1 Candidatus Woesearchaeota archaeon
TAACCTGTACATGCACTCATCCAATTTTCATGCTTTGGATATCCTGAAAAAAATAGATATTCTTCTGGTGAATAAATCAAACAAATTCTTATTGGGGAAATATTTTCCCCATATTCAAAAAAATTTTTTGCTTTATTATATCCCTCATTTAATTTTTCCCAATTTAAATTTTCAATAAATTCTTTATCTTGTTCTTCAAATTTAATTATAAATCTTCCTTTATTTTTTATCATATAAAAATCCTCCCTTCATTAGCATATTAGCAACTTGTAATGCTTTTTCCTTATACTCATTTGGAAAATCTGCAACTTTAAAACTCTTTCTTTTTTCCATTATAAAATCTTTCATTTCTTGATTAACTCTTAAAGTTTTACCGGCATAATAAAGAGTATGCCCTTTTTCTTCAGTTCTTATCGAACTTAAAACAATTACATATTCTTTATTGATGTCAACATCTTCCACACTTTCTCTTTCAACTCTTTTTTCTAAAGGTTTAGTCATCCTAGAATCTTTTTTATTCATTGGATCGCCTTCTTGCATATTTTCAAACCGACAACCCCCTAAGCAAGTATAAACTTCGGCACACTTCTTACAATCATCTGGAACATGTTTGTTTAATTTATATGAATCCAATCTTTTCCAAATTTCCGAAAAAGATTCTTTAAAAAGATTCCCTTCAGAATAAGGTGAGCGTCCACAAGCACGTACATCCCCATTATAGCTAATTTGAATTGTTGACCTTCCCGCAGTGCAACTATTATCAAATTTTCCCCTTAAATGTTCTGGAAGAGAACAAGGAGGAATAACTTCTAAAACTCTAACATCTAGTCCAAAATCATCTTTTAGTCTTAATAAGTCCTCTAAGCTTTTTGCTACCTCTTTGTTTGACAAACAATAATTATCTTTTTCTCTCATCTTTCTCATTGCAGGTTTTAACGCAGGAGTTGCAGCAAAAGAATCTATTCCAAATTCTTCATAAAGAAATTTTCCTTGTTCATACACGGAATCTTTACTTATTTTATTTGTTACCATATTCACTGTAACTTTTATCCCACTATTTATAATTCTTTTTAAATTTTCATAAAATTTGGGTAATGTTCCCACTCCAACAATTTCTTCGAATTTTTTGCTTTCAAAATGAGGAAGTGATGCTAAAATTCCAAAATTTGAATTGGTCTCTAAAAGAGAATTTAATTTCTTTTTTCCAAGCAGTGTTAAATTTGAATTTAGGCTAAAACCTCTTTTTATATTTCCTTTGGCAATTTCCAAAACTGTTGGAAGATTCATCATAGGTTCACCACCAGTTATTGTTATTCCAAAAGGTTTTACTTCTCTATCCAAGATAGATGTCAATTTTCTTGCATCTTCAATAGTCATTTTATTTTTAGAAAAATTATCTGTTCTCCAATGATTATAACAATAAAAACAAGAATGATTGCAATCTTCAGTTACTTCTATCTGCAAGGTTGAAGGATATTTTGACCTATTTCTCGCTTCCATTTTTGTTTTTTCAAGAATTAGGTATCTTGAGGTGCCAACACCTCAATTATTTTAACAAAAACAACTTTTTAAACATTATTATCCTCAAAACTAACTTGCTAAAGATGGAATCTGAGCATGTGCATTTGTTGTTGCTGATAATCTCATAACAATTGTCCCTGAGCATGAACTTGAAGTTGTAACAGAGCATGAAGTCACTTCAGCAGAAACAAAATTTATTGACAATAAACTTACAAACAACAACACAAATACAAACACACCCTTTTTCATCTTAGATTAATTAACAATTTAGGTTTTATAAATATTTCTTTAGTTTGAAAATAAATCACCTCTTTTGCAAACTATAAAAATAAAAAAATAAAGATTTTATTTTTTATAATGTTTCGCTGTCTGTTTGTATGGTTTCAATTCCATTGCAATATCACCCGGACAATCATCACAAAAATCATCACAAATATTATCGCAATTTGTAATATAACTTCTGCCTTTGCTTCCAGATATTTCTGCAACTTCTAAACTTTCCAATAAACTATCTGTCATTTTTAATACCTCCTTTCAAATCTATGATAAAAAATTCTTTGAATGTTTTTTCTATTTTATCGTCAGAAGAATTTTTGATTTTTTCTAAAAAATCGATTAATTTCTTTTTTCCAAAATTTTTTATTATGAAATTAATTAAATACAAACCTTTCTTATATATTTCTTTAGAATATTCTTGAAAAAGATTAATTTCATAAAGATTTACTTCTTCATTAAATTCTTTTTTATTTACAACAACCCATTGTACATAAGATGCGATTCCTTCATTAAGCAATTGTATTTTTTGAGGATAATTATTTTTTTTATAAAACAAATGAATCATTTCATGCGTCAAAATTCCCCTGAAATTTTCTTTTTTCTTTGGAGTGTTTTGTTCTATTGCCTTAGGAGTGTAAATCACAATTATATTCTCGGAAATAATTGCCCTGCCTGTTGTAGATTCCGTAATCTCTTTTAGGCCTGTAAAAAATTTCAATTCTTCTTTGTTAGAACATAAAATGATTCTTATCTGTAAATCTTCTTTTGATTCAAAAAAATTTTTTGCAATTTGGTATTGTTCATAAATTTGTTCTATTGAAATATCTTCAAAATCATTTCCCCAAGTTTCTATATTTTCTTTAATTTGTATCATCTTATTTTAAGGAATTTCTTATTTAATAATATTTTTGTCAATTCACTTGCCTTTTCTCTTAATCTTCCTTCGGGAATTTCAGATATTTTAAGGTACCCTTTTTTTTGAATTGCTTCTAAAAAATCTATTGTTCCTTTATTTGCAAATAATAATTTACTTTTACTATTTAAAGTGTATTGATTCTCTCTTTCTTTTCGATATTTGAAAGGAACAGAGATGTATTCATCATTGGGGTTTAGTCCTGGAACTTTAATAGATTTCTTTGTTTTAATTGCTTTAGTCATCCTATAATCTTTTGTGTCAAGGGGCTGACCTTCTTCATATGCCGCAAATCTACATCCTCCTTTGCATTCAGATAATTCTGAACAATCATTACATTCATGGGGGATGTATCCATGTTCTCTCCAAGGTTTCATTCTTTCCCAGATTTTTTCAAATTTTTCTTCTAAAATATTCCCTTCTGAAAAAGGGGCATGAGCACAAACCCGAACATCTCCATTATAAGAAATTGCAGAGGTAATCTTTCCTGCACTACATCCTCTTGAAAAAATTAAATTTCACCCAAACCCAATCATTAAATCATAAAGTTCGCCTTCGCAATTGCTCATGTCTTGAATTGCAGTTTCAAAATCTTTGCTATTATCATAAAGGCAAGTCATTTCTTTGTTAACCCAGTCTGGATTTGGATTTTCTGTGAATTTTGATTTAACTTCGCAAAGCCCGTTTTTTAGTCCAACAATTTCGTAAAAATAAATTAAGCTTTCTGTCAATTGATAAGAAATCGTCGTAGGCTGACATTCTGTGAATTTTTCTTCAAAACAACTAAGATTTTCACAATTACTTACAACTTCAAGATCTGCCTCAATTCCTATTTCGATTTCTCCGACTTCTTCTCCATTCAAAATTAACTCTTCTGTTAATTCAGAATTTGCGGAAATTGTTTCAGAAGAATTTTTATTTTCTTTTGAATCAAGAAAGAATATTCCTAAAATTATTAATAAGATTAATACAAACCCAAGAATGACAATCAACGGAAGATTAAATGGTTTTTTATTTTCGGGTTTTCGAATTTTTTTATTCGGCATCCTAAAAATTATCTTTTCCATAATTATTCAAGCAAATTATTTATTATAAATTTATCCTTTCCAAACATTTTATAAATTTCTCTGTCTTTCAAAAAACATGAAAAAGAAAATTACTTTTGGCATTTTAATTTACTTTTAATAAATAATCAGGAATTTTCCTCTTAGCATTTTTCCGTCTTTCCTGATGCTCTTTCAAAAAGTTATTTATTTTTTCAATTGTGTATTTTTTCAATTCTCCTGTTGTAAGTTTTCCTGAACGATAATTTCTTTCAATTTCTGCAAGTTTTTTATCGTCTTCTTCAAAAAAGAATTTCAAATATTGGAATGAAACATCCACGTCGGGATTTCCGCCTTTTTTTCTGTGTTCTTCAAGTGTATCTCTTCCTCCTGAAAACGCATATTTATTTATTTTATTCTTTACTTCCGATGCTGAATCACTTAAAGCAATATATGAATTCGCATCTGACGACGACATTTTGCTTCCTGAAAGTCCTGGCATAAAAAAATGATAAGTTGAACTCAGTTGAACAAATTTTTCTTTAGAATAATTATTTATTCTTTTTGAAATATCTCTTGCTAATCTTAAGTGCGGATCCTGATCTATTCCAACAGGAACTAAAACAGGAATTCCTTTATTATCTTTAGAACCTTCAAATTCTTTTAATTGAGGATGCAGCATATCCGACGCCTGCAACAGAGCAGAAAGCATTTTTCCCGGGGAAATCTCACCATAAACTGCCTTGAATTCATTAAAGCTCGCGTGCCTTGAAAGAAGATTTTGCAACCGATAATAAGCATTTGATTTTTTAGAATCCTTGCTTCGTTCTGACTGAAAATAAATCTCGCATTTTTTTAAATCCAACCCCAAAGCAGCATAATTTGAAATATATTCCTCAATTGCAATTTTCCTGCTTTCTTCTAAACTTTGGTTTCGCGCATTATATGCTTCCAAATCAGCAACAGCAATATAAATTTTCGCTCCGAGTTTTTGATAAAAAATAAACTGCTGTGCAAGAATCATATGCCCAATATGGAATTTTCCCGTTGGCATAAGTCCTGTCATCATAACAAAGGGCTTTTTTTCTTTAATGCATTCAAGAATTCTCTGAATATCCCGATGTGCAAAAATAATTTTTCTTCTGAACAAAACATTTTCATTAAAAATATCCGGAAGATTTTTCAATGCTTTTATTCCAAACTCGTCCATTAATTTTTCATAATCAACTTTCCCTGAAACTTCCCATGGATTAAAAACTTTTTTCACCATAATTATTCAAGCAAATTATTTATTATAAATTTATCTCTTTCAGTCAATCAAACATTTTATAAATTTCTTTCTCCTGTTGAAATAATGAAAAAGAAAATTTTTGATTATTCAATTAGCACAGACAAGGAAACATTAAAACAATTCAAGGATTGCTATTCGCAGAAATTTGTAACTTCTGCAGCATTGATGCCCGACGCGCATTTAGGTTATGTGGCGCCAATCGGAGCTGTTTTGATTACAAAAGATTATATTGTTCCGTCGTGGGTTGGCTTTGATATTGGCTGCGGTTTAATTGCTGTAAAACTAAAATCAAAAAATGTTTTGGAAAAAATAAAACAAAACAAAGAAAGAATCTATAAAGAAGTTAAAAAAGCAGTTCCAATGGGACTTGGAGAAACAAACAGAAACCATGAAATCTCCGGCGAGAGCAGAAAAAAATTCTCAGAACTTTTGGAAAAATTCCGTTCCGGACCGCACGACAAATCAATTTATCAATTCATAAAAGATGTTGGTTTAAGGGATTTGGGAACTCTTGGAGCAGGAAATCATTTTATTTCTTTAAACAAAGAGGAAAACCAAAAAAGCAATAATTATGTTTGGTTGATAGTTCATTCTGGCTCAAGAGGGTTGGGGCACAGAGTTGCAAAAAAATATATGATAAAAACTTCAAAAAGCGAAACTGATTTTGAAAAAACTTTCCCTCTAAAAGCCGACTCACAAATCGGAAAAGAATATCTTAATCTTTTGGATTTTGGATTAGAATATGCTTTGTTAAATAGATTGGAAATGGGCAGAAGAATTGTGAAAACTTTGGAAAAACTTTTCAAAGAAAAAATTAGTTCAGAACTTTGGGTGAATAAAAATCATAATCATGCAATTCCTTTGCGTGGTAATAATTTCATCCACAGAAAAGGTGCAACACCTGCAAAAAAAGGAGAAAGAGGAATAATTCCAGGAAACATGCGCGACGGTTCGTTTCTCGTCGAGGGTTTGGGAAATCCAAAGTTTCTTAACTCTTCAGCGCACGGTGCAGGAAGAGCAATGAGTCGACGCGAAGCAAAAGAAAAAATTTCTTTGGATGAAATGAAAAAAACAATGCAGGGCATAAAAACAAAATTTGTAATTGACGAAGCTCCGGGGGCTTACAAAAATATTTTTGATGTAATGGAAAAACAAAAATCTTCTGTTAAAATTATAAAACATCTAAAACCAATAATTAACTGGCAGGAATGATTAAAGGACGGGATTTTCTTCAGAAACATCTGTGCAAACAAATTTTTTTGACAT
>CAYXDU010000037.1:0-4827 GCA_964463895.1 Candidatus Woesearchaeota archaeon
ATTGAAAAAACAATAAAGAGCATTTTGGATTCTGGTTATGCTGGTTTGAAAAAAGTTATTGTTGTTGATGATTGTTCTAAAGATAATTCTTATGAAATAATTAAAAAAATTGCAAAAAAGTATTCTTTGGTTATGGCTGTTCAGACACCGAAGAATACAGGGAATGCTGCGGGTTCAAAGAATTTTGGGGCGAAGTTTGCAGACACAGAATTAATTGGTTTTAGTGATGGTGATTCTTATATTGAAAAAGGTTCAATTGATAAAATGGTTGGATTTTTTAATGACAAGAAAGTTGGTTCAGTTACGTCGTCGGTTTTGGTTCATAATCGGGAAAAGTTTATTGAAAAATTGCAGTCAATAGAATACAAAGTTATAAAATTCTCAAGGAAACTTTTGGAATTTGTTGATTCAATTTATGTAACTCCAGGACCTTTGGGTTTGTTTAGAAAAAGTGCATTTGATGAAATTAGCGGTTTTGATGAAAAGAATCTGACAGAGGACATTGAGATTACATGGCATTTGCAGGCAGAAGGTTATAAAATTAAAATGGCTGTTCCTGCGCGTTCTTATACAATTGCTCCGTCGAAAATTAAGGATTGGGTTAATCAAAGAAATCGTTGGAATATTGGAGGTTTGCAGACAATTGGAAAATATAAAAAGGCATGGTTCAAAAAAGGAATGCTTGGAAATTTTATTTTGCCTTTTTTTGTTTTGTCGTGGGTTATTGGCATTTTTGGATTATTGGTTTTGGCTTATAGATTTTCCAGAAGAATGATTTTGAACTTTCTTTCTGCAAAACTTTCAGTTGAAGCACAGACAGCGATTTTGAGATTTAGTGATGTTAATCTGACGCCGAATGTTTTGATTTTTCTTGGGCTTACAGTATTTTTCATGAGTTTGTGGTATACGATTGTTGCATTGCTGAATATGGCTGAAGGAAAGGCTTATAAGAGGGAAAATTTCTTTACAGTAGGTTTTTATATGCTGTGTTATCTTTTAGCTTATCCGATAATTTTAATAATCTCGGGTTATAAATTTTTGAGAGGAAAAAACACATGGTAAAGTTTTTGGAAAACAGGAAGAGAGTTTTTTGGGAAGCGCTTTTGCTAACTGTTGTTATTTTCTTTTTTGGAGTTTTGATTGGAGTGAGTTTTGAATCAGGCAAGGTTGAGCAAATAAGACAGTATTATTCTTCTTCTGAAGTTTCAATAATGGATGTTTTTGCTTCAAATAATTTAATTGATGTTGAAGGTGCAGGATGTGAGGAATTGGTTAAAGCGAATTTTGAATTTGCAGACAGGATTTATGATGAAGCGATTTTGCTGGAAAAGTATGAGGATTCTGGTAAGATTACTGAAGGAATGATTTTAGAGCACAAGAAATATGATTTACTTAGAACTTTGTTGTGGATAAATGAAATGAAGACAACTGAAAAATGCGGAAGAAGTTTTCATACTGTTATTTATTTGTATGAATATCAGCCAGAGGATTTGACGCAGAAAGCAGTGCAGGGTGTTTGGTCTAAAATACTTTTTGATTTGAAACAGGAATATGGTTCTGAGATTTTGCTGATTCCGATTGCTGTGGATTCTGATTTGGTTTCTTTGAATTCTGCAATAGAAAAATTTGATGTAACAGATTATCCTGTTTTGATTATTGATAATAAAGATATTACTTATGAACTTAATAATGTAGAAGATGTAGAAATTTATTTTTGAATTATTTATGCATAAATCTTTTTAAGTATCATATTTTAATAATTTATAATGAAATTGTCTATTATAATTCCCGCTTATAATGAAGAAAAAAGAATCCTTCCTGTTTTGGAAAATTATTATTCTTTTTTTAGCAAAAAATTAGGAAAAAATTTTGAGATTATTATCATACCCAATAATTGTTCAGATCACACCCCTGAAATAGTTAATAATTTTTGTGAAAATAAAAGAGAAGCCAAGTTTTTTGAAATAAAGAAATATTCTGGGAAAGGTGGAGCTGTTATGAAAGGGTTTGATTTAGCCAAAGGAAATTTTATTGGTTTTGTGGATGCTGATGAAAGCACTTCCCCTGAAGAATTCTTTAAATTATTTCTAAATTTGGAGGATAATGATGGTATTATTGGATCAAGGAGGATTGAAGGCGCAAAAATAATGCCTAAGAGAAAACTCGGAAAAAGATTAAGTAGTTTTATATTTTATATGTTTGTTAAACTTATTTTTCATTGGCAATATAAGGATACTCAATGCGGGGCAAAAATCTTTAAAAAAAACGTTGCAAAATTTTTATCTCAGAATTGCACTGAAAAAGGGTGGATTTTTGATATTAATTTATTGGATTTATGCAAAAAACAAAGATATAAGATAAAGGAGTCCCCCCTCTTTTGGCAAGATGATGAAGGTTCTCATATTAGTAATTTAGACGGAATAAAATCTTTTTTTAAAGTGATCAAATATAAATTTATTTTTTAAAAACCCAAAACATTAGTCCAAAAAAATTTGTAATTGTTGAAACTACTATTCCTGAAATTGCAGCAATATTTGCAGATAAAAGAGATTCATTTAATAAAGATAAAATTAATTTCCCAACTAATATGTTTAAACTCATTGATATTCCATATAAAATCAAGAATTTTATTATTTGATGATGCACTTTTCTATTTTTTACTTTGAAAGTTATATTTCTGTTAAAAGTAAAATTAAAACCCATTGAAATTAATATGCCTGCTATTCTGGATAAAACAAACATTGAAGAGAAAATAAAAAATAAATTAAAAAAAGACAAATCAATTAAAGTTGCTATCCCTCCTGCAAAACAAAACAAAAATATTTTTTTGATTACACTTTTTTTAAATAAATTCATATTTTATTAAATTTCTAATCATTTATAAACTTGAAGTTTTTAATTTTATTGACGTAGATTTTGAACTTTTAGAAAATGAAAAAAGAAACAAGAAATTTAATTCTTTTATTTTTGTTTGCTTTTATTTTGAGAATTTTATTTTTAATTTTTATTAAAGTCAGATGTTGGGACGAAACGGTCTACCTCAGTCTGGCGAGGGATTTGTCTTCAAATTTTTTTAATTATAGTTTAAATGGCGCTTATTGGAGTGATTATATTCCTTTTGGAAATTTTCCTTATTCGTGGCCAAACATTGGTTTTCGTGCTCCCTTTCTTTCTTACACTTTGTCTTTGTTTTATAAGATGGGAATTTCAAATTTGGTAAAATTATTTATTCCTCTTGTGTCTGCATTCAGTTCTGTTTTGGTTTATTTTTTAGGAAAGAAGATTTTTAATGCTAAAACTGGTTGGTATTCTGCAATTTTATTTTCAATTATTCCAATAAATCTTTTATGGGGTGCTAGAGTTTCAACAGGAGTTTATGGTTTGTTTTTTCTTTTGCTGAGTTTCTTGTTTTTTTGGAAAGGTTTTGAAGAAGGCGATAATAAATCTAAAATCTTCTTTGGTATTTTTCTTGCTTTGTCTTTGTTATCAAGATATACTATGATGTGGATTTTTCCTGTTTTTTTAATTTATTTTTTGGTAAGAGATAAGAATTTGAAGATTTTAAAAGATAAATATTTATGGTTTGCAATTCTTGCATTTTTTATAATTTTAATTCCTTGGTTTATTTATGGAATAAATTATTATTCTAATCCTCTTGGCGCTTTTATTCACGGAGTTATGGGTTCTGGTTTTTGGGGCGGAGCACAATCTTTGTTTTTTTATATTAAACCTTTGACGATTTTTTCCGGAGTTGGCTTGATTTTTGTTTTTTCTCTTTTTTATTTTTGTAAGGAAAAAAAGTTTTATAACAAAAGAATTTATTTGCTTTTGATTTGGTTTTTCTTTTTCTTTATTGTTGCATCTTTAGTTTCACATAAAGAGGGAAGGTTTTTGCTTCCAATTATTGCTCCTTTGTGTTTGCTTTCAGGATATTTTCTGGAACAAGTTAAACTGAAAAATAAATTTCTGATTTTGATTTTTGCTGGAGTTTTTTTGATTTCTTTTATTCCAACTTTTACTGATTTTTATCAGGAAGAAATTACAGGAACCAGTTATTGTTTTTCTGAAGGATTAGATTATATTTCTTCTTTAGAAGGAAATTCTGTGGTCTATACAGATGAATCGCCTATAGTTTATTCTTATACTGAAAAAGAAACAAGATTTTATCCAAATCCTTGGAATTTAAGTAAACTTGAGTTTGGGAAAAATAATTATATTTTATATACAGATTATGATAAACCTCTTTATTTGGAAGAGAATGTTTTGTTTAGGGAAGATCTGAGAAATAATTTGGAAATGGTTTTTTCTTGTGATGAGGATTGGGGAATTACAGAAGTTTATAGAATTTCTTCTCTTTCAGATTAATATCCTCTAGAATACAAATCTTAAAAAAGAGAAGTTTTGTTGTTTTTTTATGGTATATTGTGCGATTTGTGAGAATGAATTTTCTGAATCAGTTATGAAACAGGTGATTTCTAAAAAAGGTGTTGTGATGGTTTGTCCTGGGTGTTTTAGAGATGATATGCCGGTTTTTAAAAAACCAGAAGATTATCAGTTTGAAGGAATTTATAATCGGAAGTCAGTTTATGACAGGTTGTCGCAGGCAGCTGGTTTGAAAGATCCTGAAGAGCATAAAAAAAGAATTTCTGAATTTGGGAAAACTTCCGGTTCTTTGAATGATGCTTCTTTGAAAAAAATTGTCAATAAAAATTTTGAGAGCAAGATAAAGAAATCACCTAGAAATGAGGATTTGATTGATAATTTTCATTGGATAATTATGCGAGCAAGAAGGTCAAAAAAGATTTCACAAAAACAATTTGCAGATGA
>CAYXDU010000037.1:4927-6213 GCA_964463895.1 Candidatus Woesearchaeota archaeon
GAAAAAAAGAAAAAGTGGTGGCAGTTTGGAAAGAAAAAAGATTTTGAAGATGAAGAAGTTGAAATCCATTATGAGGATTTTGGTGAAGGCGAATCACAAACTTTTTAAACTAATTTAATGAATTCTTATTATGGAAGTTAAGATTTTGAAAAATAACAAGGATTCAATTGAAGTTGAAATTGACAGTTTGACAATTGCAGAGATTTTGCGGGTTTATTTGAATAAAGATTCTAATGTTAATTTTGTTGCTTGGAAACGTGATCATCCGACAAAAAATCCTATTTTGAAAATTGAAGGCAAGAATGCTAAGAAATCTTTGAAAGATGCAGTTTCTGCTGTTGTAAAAGATTTGGATAAAGTTGAAAAAGATTTTGAAAAGATGAAATAGGTTTTTTGGAAAAATTAATAATTTTAAAAATTGCTTTGTAGATGTTATTCCCGCCCTCCCGCCCAAATACCAAAGCAATTTTTATTGAACAAGTTAAACTAAAAATCCTAATTGAAATGTCGGTTGACTTTTTGAACAATAATCCTTATTAATTCTATTTTGCAAATACTTTTATGACGGGAAATAAAATTTCAACAGGCAGTTTTGATTTGAACAAGTGGTTGTATGGAGGTTATGAAAGGGACATTATCACGATGATTGCAGGAAGTCCTGGTTCTGGAAAAACGAATTTTGTAATTTTAGCAGCATGCAGTCAGGCGAAAAAAGGAAACAAGGTTATTTTTATTGACACTGAAGGAGGTTTTAGTTCTGATAGAGTAAAGCAAATTGTTGGAGGGGAGAATCTTGATGGAATTTTAGAGAATATTTTAATATTGAAACCAGTGAGTTTTGAAGAGCAGAAAAAGGATTTTATTAAGTTATTGGGATTGTTGAAGAAAGAACAAAATATTGGGGTGGTTGTTATTGATGGAATGGCGATGTTGTATCGTTTGGAATTAGGTGATGCTGTCAAGTCAGGAGAAGATGAAAAAATTAAAGAGATAAATCGTGAAGTTGCAAGACAGATGAGAGCTTTGGCTGAGATTTCGCGAAAGAAAAATATTCCTGTTTTAATTACAAATCAGGTTTATTCTGAATTTGTTTCAGATGATGAAATGAAAAAACAAACAGAAAGAAAAACAAATCTTGTTGGAGGAGATTTATTTAAATATTGGAGCAAATGCATAATTGAATTGAAAAATAATTCCGGAAAAAGAAAAGCAGTTTTATTGAAGCACAGAAGTTTGCCTGAAAAGGAAATGGGATTTGTGATTAAGAATGAAGGTGTTTTTCGGAA
>CAYXDU010000038.1:0-6181 GCA_964463895.1 Candidatus Woesearchaeota archaeon
CCTGATGATGCATTATCCCCTCCTGATAAAGGTGTTAAACTTTTGTATACTGGTTCAGAAGATGGTTGTGCTCCTGCATGGACACCTGTTGAATTTGGAATTGAATTAAATGAAAGAGCAAAGTGCAAGTTCAGTGTTGAAACAATTTATGATAATTATGAAGAAATGCCTAACTTATATTTTAGTGGAGGGGCAAGATTATACAACCATAGTTATAAATTGTCGCTTCCGACAACAGCAGCACTTGCTTCTGATAATATTACTGTTGAAAATAATGGAATTTATAGATTATATGTAAGATGTGAAGATGCAAATGGAAATGCAAACACTGCGAATTTTGGAGTTAAATTTTGTATTGACGACGGGCCTGATACAACTCCTCCGATTATAAGGAATACAATTCCATTAGATAAAACACCATTTGCAGTAGGACAAACAGAATTTGATATAAGTGTTTTTGTTAATGAACCTTCAGAATGCAAATGGAGTTGGGATGATAAAAGTTATGAATTAATGGAAAATGAAATGGATTGTGATTTGGATGTTTCGCAGATAAATTCTCAGAATTTGTATGAATGTTCAACAATCTTAACTGGCTTGAAAAACAATCAGGAAAATGATTTTTATTTCAGATGCAAAGACCAGCCATGGCTTGAAGATTCTGGTGAAAGTGCACAAAGAAATGTGAATTCTGAATCTTATCATTATACTTTAATTGGAACAGAAGAGTTAGTGATAAAATCTGTGAGCCCGAATAATGAAATTATAAAAGATTCTACAAGTCCTGTTGAAGTGACTTTTGAAGTTGAAACAAGTTTAGGTTATGACGACGGAAAAGCAATTTGCTCATTCAGTGAAACAGGTGAAGAAAGAAGTTATATAGAATTCTTTTATGAATATAAGACAGAAAGATATTCTCAATACAAGCATTCTCAAACATTTTATCTTGGAGCAGGAAATCATACTTATTATATTAGGTGCAATGATTTAGCAAATAACATTGATGAAGAAATTATATCTTTTAATGTTGAAACAGATTTGCAATCACCTTTGGTAATTAGAGTTTTTAAAGAAGAAGAGCGTTTGAAAATTATTACTGACGAGAAGGCAGAATGTGTTTATTCTACTTTTGGCTGTGAATATTATTTTGATGTTGATGGAACTCCAATAATTACTTTTTCAGGAGGTGCTGATACTGAACATTATACTGACTGGAATATTAACCAGAATTATTATATAAAATGTCAGGATGAATTTGGCAACAGACCGCCTTCAAATGAATGCAGTATTGTTGTTCGTCCGTTTGAAGTTCCTGAATTGAGGAATAGTTAAAATTATAAAAGATATTTTTCTTTTTATTTAATGAAAAGTGGTGAAAAGAATTTTGGAAAAAAAGCACAAAGCAAAAAATTAAAAATTTTTACTTTGCACTCTAAACGAGCCCAATTGAAAATTTCTTTTGGAATGATTTTTTCAATAATTTTAATAATTGTTTTTTTGGCATTTGCTTTTTGGGGAATAAAAAAATTCCTTGGTATTCAGGAGGAAACAATGGTTTTGCAGTTCAAAAGTGATTTGCAAGATAATATTGATAAATTATGGGAAGGGCCTCAGGGACAGCAAACACTTGAATACAAACTTCCAAAAAAAATTGAAGGTGTTTGTCTTAAAGAAGATGATTATGAAAATCTTTATTTTGAACCCAAAGGAAAATTTATTGGGACAACCATAGAACATATTGACTGGGATAATACAGGAGAATTATGTTTTGAAGACAAAGAAGGGATTGTTGAAATTACATTAACAAAAGATTTTGGAGAGACACTTGTTACAATTTCAAGAAATTAAAATGACATTTAAAAAAGGGCAGTTAAATATTTCTTTTGGCTGGATATTTGCAATCATCGTCGGCGCGTTTATAATTTTTTTAGTGATTTATGGAATTACAAAATTTTCAGGAATACAGCAGACGCAACAAAGTGCTGAAACTTCCAGGAGCATAGAGGTTTTGCTGAATCCTCTGGAAACAGGTTTTGAAACAGCGCAGAAAGTTACAATTTCCACTCCAAGTGAAACAAAAATTTATCTTCAGTGTTCTGATTCAGGAAAATTTGGAAATCAAAAAATAATGACAAGGCAAAAAATACTTGGAAAATATTCTGGTGAAGAAAACAGCGTCAATGTGACAATCATAAGCAGGTATATTTTTTCTGAAAGTCCAATTGAAGGAAAGAATTTTTTTGCGTTCTCAAAGCCGTATGAATTTCCTTCAGAAGAGGACTATGAATTTCCATTTAAAATTGCTGATTTAATTTATCTGACTTCTTTAGATGAGAATTATTGTTTTAAAGGTTCAATTCCCGAGGGAATAGAAGAAGAAATTTCAGAACTTAATCAGGAAAATTTATTTTTAGAAGATTGCCCGTCGGGAAGTATTAATGTTTGTTTTGGTTCTGGAAGTAATTGTGATGTTGAAGTAAATTATAAACAGGGAATAATTGAAAAAGATTCAGGGGTGGTTTTTTTTGAAGGTGATGCTTTAATGTATGCTGGGATTTTTTCTGATATTGGTGAATATGAATGCCAATTGAGCAGATTAATGAAAAGAGCTGAGCAACTTGTGATAATTTATCAGGAAAAAAATGTTCTTGATAAATCTCAGGGATGTTTAGGCGGAATGGAAAGTGACTTGGTTGTTTTTGAAAATCTGCTCAGAAATTTTGGAAATTCTGAAGATATTTTTGTGATTGGAGATTATGCAGAAAGATTAAACAAATTAAATAGTAATCAAGGGAGTTGCAGATTATGGTAAAAATTTGTGAAAAAGGGCAGGTAAAAATACAGCAAATGGCATTTATGCTTTTGGCGATTTTTATTTTATTTGTAATGATAGGAATTGTAATTGTATCGTCGAAAATTTCTAACCTGGAAAAAACAGCTGTTGAATATCAGGAACAAAATGCGTTGACATTTGCTTCAAAAATTGCGAACTCGCCTGAATTTTCGTGCGGAAACAGTTTTGGAAATCAGAAATCAGATTGTGTGGATTTGGAAAAAGTTCTGGGACTAAAAAAAATTGCAGAGGACTATGAAGATTTTTGGGAAGTTTCAAATATTGAAATAAGAATAATTTATCCTCAGGACGAAGAAGAAATTGAATGTTCTCGGGAAAATTATCCAAATTGCAATTACATTGATTTACTTGAAAAAGGAATTTCTGGATTTTCAGTTTCAAATTATGTTTCAGTTTGCCACAAAGAAAAAAATATTAATAAAATTGTGAATATCTGTGAATTAGGACAGATAATTGTAAGTTATGAGGTGGAAAATGATTAAAGAAATTAAAAAATCCGGACAAGAAGAGATTGTAGGTTTTGCAATAATTCTAATTTTAATTGCAGTGATTTTTATTGTGTTTTTAGGACTTGGAAAAAGTGATGCACAAAAGCAGGAAATTGAAGATTTTGAAACAACGGGTTTTTTAAGTGCAATGCTGGAAACCACAACGACTTGCGAAAAGAACGGAGATTTCCTTTCTGTAAAAGATTTGATTTTTGAATGTCCTAATTATTATTTTTGCTTGAATGGAACCAATTCGTGTGAAGTGCTGAATGAAACAGTTAAAGAAATTTTAGAAGTTAGCTGGGATATTTCAGAAGAGAGTCCTGTAAAAGGTTATGATTTTGAGATTTTTGTAAATGATGAAGAAAGAATTAAATTTGTCCAAGGGAACATTACTAAAGCATATAAAGGTGCGAGTCAAAATTATGCAAAAACAATTGATTCAGCAGATATTTATTTGAAAATTTATTATTAGATTTTGAGGTGGACTGTCACCATTGTTGTTGAAAGAAGAGGTTTGTGCCTTATTCTATTTTTTGTTTTTTCTTCAATTAATTCAACAAATCCAAATCTTTCAAGAAGTTTTATGTCTTCTCTTACGATTTTGAAACCTCTGCCTAATTTTTTTGATAAATCATAAATTGAAGAAGGATTTTGGGTTTTGATTGTATGAAGAATCTTTGCTTTTTCATTGCTTAGTAATTGTCTTAATGCAGAAATTCCTGTAAAGTCGTATTCTTTCTTTGCTGAAGAAGATTTCCGAATTGAAAAAACTCCTTTTGATTCAACTATTTCTATTTCCCTTACTTTTTTTGCTGGCATTTTTTATATAGGTTATTTTTGTATATATATGTTAAATATATACTTCGTCTATATATGTTTAATTAGTATACATATATGCAAAAGTTAATAAATGTTTTGTTTTAGGTACATGAGAAAATGTATTAATTATAGAAAAGTTACATAAGTTTTATAAATTAAACCTTGAAAAAAGAGCATATTAAGTTAGTAACCGAAAATTTATGTGACAAGCTTTTTAAAGGAAAATCAATTATCTATAATACACCTTTAAGGTGGTCTATAGGGAATAGAACAAATGCAATTCATGGTTTTCCCTATAACTATGAATTGGAGAACCTTAGATTTGATAGAATTGAAAGGAGGTTAAAAATATGAAAAAATTAAATTTTAGAAAAATTACTGCGCTTGCTGGTAGTTTACTTATGGCAGGAGCTACTTTAGGTTTGGCTTCTGCAGCTGCTTATCCTGCTCCATTTGTAAGTGGAGGAACTGCTAATGTTGCTGTTGTTTATGGTACTGGCTCTGGTGTTTCATCACTTGACGCTGTACAAGCAGGCAATATCCAAGCAGATCTTTCAACATACTTAAGTAGTAGTGGTGGTTCTAGTGTATCAGGCGGTGATTCTTACAAATTTGAGAAAACTTCAACAAAATTCCACTTAGGAGATAACTTCACTGCAATAAGAACAAGCATTACTGATGAGCAATTGACAACTTTGTTATCTGATGGAAAATACACTGATGATGACAATGATGAATTCGATTATACTCAGAAAATTACTATGGGAACTGCTCCTTTAGTTCTTTTTGAGGATAGTGAATATGAAGATGATGTACCTACAGTTGGTATCAAAATTTCTAGTGGTACACATGTACTTAACTACAGTTTGACATTCAGTGATACTCCAGAATTTAGAGATTTGGAAAATACTAATTTGCCACTTATGGGCAAAGAGTATTATGTTCTGGATAATGGAACAACTATTGCAGAGGGATCTACAAAATTGACTCTGTTAGATTCTGCTGAATCCACTATCTTATCAGAAGGGGAATCAACAACTGTTGAGGGAAAAGAAGTATCAATTAGTTATATAAGTTCAACTGAAGTTAAGTTAATGGTAGATGGAGAAACTACAAATAGTTTAGAAGAAGGAGAAACTCAAAAACTTTCTGATGGTTCATATATAGGTGTGAAAGACATTTTATATGATGCGAAAGATACTGGAATCAGTAAACTTGAATTCAGTATTGGTTCTGGGAAGTTAATTTTAACTGATAATTCAGAAGTTGAACTTAACGAAGAAACAATTACTGGATTAACTGCACATATTGTAAATGACACTTCTACAAGTCAAAAGTTATCTTCAATAACATTAATCTGGAATGCTGACGATGATTTGTTCATAACTGAAGATAGTGCTGTAACTATGCCAGGATTTGAAGCGATTAGTCTTTCTTATGGAGGTATGACTTACCCTGCTGAAGAAGAAATTAAAGTAGATGTCTCAAATGAAGTATTTACTTTGACAAACTTCCCTCTTGATGATGGTGCTGCTGACATTGATTTATATTACATCAATGAAACAAGCGGAAACTTCTCAGGATATGGTAAAGATTCTGATGACCAGCTTTTGATAAGTTCTATCCAAAGTATTCTCTTCAATGATAGTGCACATCAGTACTTTATTGCATCTTGGAACGATACATCTGACTCTGCATCTTATTTGATGAGAGCTACAAATTTCAAGACTGAAACTCTTGTTAACAAAACAACTATTCAGTATATGAAAGATGGAACTTGGACAGATGCTAAAACTGATGCGGTACCAACTGATGAAGTTACTTTAGGAGATTTAATCTTAAATGTTGGAGTTATTGATAAAAATGCTAAGACAGTTAATTTAAGTGGTGATTCAAGTGTTCAATTTGATACACTTTACACTGCTGAAGGTTTGGCTTTGACATTGGGTCTTGAATCAACTGTTGCGACTACAACTTTTGCAGGTAATAATATTTCCTCTCTGCCTTTGGTATTTAC
>CAYXDU010000039.1:0-6066 GCA_964463895.1 Candidatus Woesearchaeota archaeon
TTTTTGTTATGACTTAAAATTAGTGAAAGAATTATTTTGGAGAGATTTTAAACTAAACTAAAAAATTAAAAACCTTGTTTGTCTTTATGAATTTATGATTAATGTAGAATTATCTGAAGGAGATAATCCCGTTGAACAAATAAAACAATCTTTAAAGATTATTTCCAGAATTGATGATGCCTTTGATAAACGAGAAAAAATAATTCTTGATTTATCTGAAGTTAAATGGGTACTCCCTTGTTCAATTATTTTAATAAGTGGAAAATTAAAAGATATTTTAGAAAAGGGCGCTGAAGTTAGTTACAAGCCTCCAAAAAATGTAAAAGTAAAAGAATGGCTTTCAGATATAGGGTTTCCATTAGGAAAAATAAAAGATGGTTCCACATTTATTTCAATAAAACATTTTGCAAATAATTCTTCTAATCCAAACCAGGTTAATGAAGAAGCAAACTCTATGTTAAATAAAATTAAAAATAGAATTCCAATTTCTTTTGGGGATAGCGTTCTTTACATTCTTGGAGAATTGGCAGCTAATATAGATGAGCATTCTAATTTTACTTTTGCCTCACTTATGGCACAATATTATCCACAAAAAGAATATTTGGATATTGCAGTTTTAGATGATGGAATTAGTATTCCTTTTAATTTTGAGAAAAATAACATTTCTTTTAAAAAAGATTCAGAAGCCATTAGGAAAGCTTTGTTTGGAGAAGTCACGACGAAAAAAGGAGAAAAAATGAGGGGATATGGTTTAAAATCCTGCAAAGACATTTCTATAAAAGAAATTGAAGGAGAATTGCATCTTGTTTCCAGAAGAGGAATTGCTATTTTAAAATCCAATGGAGATGAAAATTTTTATGAGTTTGATAATGTTTCTTTGAACGGAACTTTTTTGTATTTCAGGCTTCCTACACCCAAAAATAAAATTAATATTTATTCTTATCTTGAAGGTTAGAGAAAAGTTTATATATATCTTTTTCTAATTTAAATTATGAAAACTAAGATTTTATTGTCTCAAAAGTTTGGTGATAATATCTTCACAAGAAATACTATTTCTTCTTTTTTTGAAAGAATAAATGATATGAAAGAAAAAGAAATTGTATTGAATTTTAAAGGCGTAAAGTTTATCTCCCGTTCTTGTGCAGATGAATATTTGAAGCAGAAAGAGAAGGTAAAAAAGAAAATCATGGAAGTTAATATGTCACAGGAAGTTTGTTCAATGTTTAATGCTGTAAGAAACCAATACAAAAAAGCAGGATTCACAATATCATTTGATGTCTGTTCTAATCCAAGAAAGTTAGTTCCTGCTTAATTTTTTATTTTCTTTTAAAAGGATTTTGTCGTCGGAGAATATACTTTTTGTTATGACTTGAAATTAGTGAAAGAATTATTTTCTAATAAAATTTGAATAATCTTTCATAATCTTTATGATTCATCCAATCCAACAAAGCAGCAATTATCTTAATATCTTTTGAAGGAGTTATGGAATATAAAAGTCTCCACGCAAAAGGGAGATTATAAATCCAGAGATTATTTATTTTGTATTTGTTTATTAATTCTTTTGGAATTAATTTTTTCTTAACATTTCTTCCACAAAAAACATTTTCTTTAATTTCTTTAATTGCTTTTATCAGTGCTTTTTTAAGAGGTTCTTTTTCTGAAAGTTCATTAAAACTATTTTCAAGAGTTTCATCAACAAAAATAACTTTCTCAGATTTCATATTTTAATTTCTGGATTATTTTTAATTTTCTCATAGAACTTAGGATTCCATATGTAAACAACATACCCCTCTGAGTCATAAACAATTTTCATTGTATTTTCGAGATATTCCATTATCACCTGAAAAGTCTGCCACATTACTTTTTTAGGAAGTTTGTTAAATAATTCTGTCTTTTTGTATTCTCCACTATTATCATCAATAAATTTCTCAATCATTAATACCGTTTGCAATGTCGGGCTTCTGGCTATATTATTTTTCTCCAAATAGGGTCTTTTAATTTGTTTTTGCATTATTATATCAATTGATATGAGTATTTAAAGTTTTCTGCTCGGAGAATATACTTTTTGTTATGACTTGAAATTAGTGAAAGAACCATTCTTCTATTAAAATTTGAATTAAAGTTCAAAATAGAAAAATATAAAAGTATGATAATCATACTTTTCCCATGAATACAGATAGAATTGAATTAGATGTTGTTATTTCTTCAGAAGGAAATGGAAAAGAAAAAATTTATAGTATTAATTCTATCCAAATTCCAAATGTTGTAACACAAGGAAAAACTATTGAAGAAGCAAAAAAAAGATTAAGAGAAGCACTAAACCTTTACCTTGAAGATTTCCCAGAACAAAAAAATCAAATCCGCATAACTTATGGGAGAGAAACCCCAATGATTTCAAGAATTTTTTTATAGTTAAAATTTTATATGATTAAATTCACTTCTATTTATTCCTGCTTCTTCAGCTTCATTCAATAAATTTATTCTTACTTTATTGCTTAATTTCTTTTCATTCACAAGAATTATTGGGCGCTTCAATTGTGGAAATCCAGAAGCCCTATTAATTTTTATATGGTCCTCTTGCATTTTTATTATAACAAGATTGTGTCTATTCAAAACTGAAATTATTTTTTTAATAACAGGAGTTAATCTATACTTCATTCCCACATAAAAAATTTATTCTTTAAATGTTTTTCTAATAATAAAATAAATACATCTAAAGGCATTTTATCCTCGAGAAAATAATTATTGTCATTATTTTTTTCAAATGAAAGAATTATTTTCATGCATAAACTTCTTGCTCAACCCCGTTTATAAAATTCCAATCTAATTTCAGCAATTGTTTTACAGCAGGATTTTTTGTATTAAGTTTGTATAAATCAGATTTTCCTATTCTTCTTGTTTTTATAACAATATTATTTCTTTCCAAATTATTCCAGAATGTTTGAAGGGTTGAATAACTAACCCCGGAATTTTTTGCTATCTCTGTTAGAGGATAATCAAATAACTGAAAAGTTATAAGAAAATCCAAAACTTTCATTACAGGATTGCTTCCAAAAATTTCTACAAACACACTTTCATTTTTCATAATAAAATATAAATGCCATACTTTATATATGTTTCTATCTATGTTTTTATATTTCAAAAATAGAAATATTTAAATATTCAAATAAATTATTGTTTTTATGGATTTTGAGGAGGATAAAAAAATTGAGGCAACTATTCTTTATCATCTTAGAAGAAAAAAAGTTATTGGAGGTGTTCATACACCTTTTGATACAATTACCAAAGGTTTCCCCTCTCATATAGGAAGAGATGTTAAAAAAATTGCACAATCTCTCATAAGAAAAGGATATATCCTAAAAAAAATTACAAATTACGGATTGCATATAAAATTAAATAAAGACAGATTAAAAGAAATTGAGGAACTAATTAAAAAAGTTCTGGGATATGAATTTTAATTCTTCACTTTTCTCTTCAACATCCACAGCAAAATTCCCAAAACAACCAGCAAAATAATCGGCATAACAAACAAGAAACTAAAATTTTTCTCTTCACCAACAACATTCGCAGTTATTTTAGAATCAGAACCTCCTAAACTTACATTCATCCAAATTCCAACACGAACAGGTTTTCCTTCAACACGATACAAAAGTATTCCATGATAATTTCCTTTATTTTTTCCAACTATGCAAACCTGAATTGTTTTATTATTATTAATTTTAATATTATTGGGATATTCTAACTCCAATTTTAATTCACTGCTATCTAAAATATGTTGCTTCAATTTCCTCTCAGAATATCCTTTTTCTGCCCATTTATCTTCTCCCAGCAAAACTGCTTCACCTTCTGTTTTCAAAGTCACTTCTTCACAAATTCTTTCATTCACATTTCCAATGAAATTTATTTGTTGCGGAGACATTGAAAGAGTCGCAGCATTCACTAAAGGAAATAAAAAAACAAATAAAAATAAAATAATTTTTTTCATTTTCTTAAAGTGGAACTGCAGTAAAAATCACAGTTGCATTATGGTCCATCATGATTGAAATTTCTTCTTCATAATCAGATAAATCCAAATATGCATAAACATTTTGAGTTCTTTCTCCACCAACACTTGCTGGTTTTGCAACTTCAACTTCAAAGAAATCTATACTTGTCAAGGGATCATCTAAGATTCTTCTAAAAGCCAAATTTTCAAATATTTCTCCATCATAACTTTCATCTAAATCTGCAGAGATACTAACATCAACAGTACCATCATTTATAATATCAAGGTCTCTTCTTTCTGAAAGATAGCCTGGAGCAATATTTCCAAAAGACACTTGGTCTGGAACAGAAATACTTACTTCTGTTTCCAAAACATTAACTTTTACAAGCATTTCATCTGACTCATCAGCACTAATAATTCCAACCATGCTAATTAAAACCATAACTCCTAACATCAAACTAATTAATGTTAAATTTTTTTTCATATTTTATAACCTCCTTTTATCTCTCTAAAAAATCCACTGCTAAACAGCTTTGTTATAACGCCCATATCATCAGGCATATAACTCTGATTTAATTTCGTCGAAAAACAAAATAATTTTTTTTCAACACTCTTTTTTTCATTCATATGAATTTCAAGAAATTTTTCTTTTAAAAGTATTTTGTCGTCGGAGAATATACTTTTTGTAATTACTGAAAATCAATGAAAAGAATTATTCTTCTATCTCTTTCATTATTTTTCCTAAATAATTTTTTATTTCTTTTTCAGTTAAATTAGAAATTAGTTCATCAAAATATGAAACAAAATCTTTTGCTTCATTAAGCATTATTTGAATTTTATTTTTTTGATCTACTTTTATGTAATATTGTGCATCAATTCTTTTTTCTTTATGGTCCTCAATAAGTTTGATTTTTTCCTCACCTAAAAGGAATTTTGAAACAGTAATTGAACATAAATGGTTTTCAGATTTTACACCAATTCTCTGAAGAAATGAATACAATGCATAATATTCTGCATAATAAATTGTAATTGTTGTCCACAAAAGATCATTATCTTTGAAATTTTTTTCTGCCCTCAATAAAGATGCTTTGGCCTGTTCAATATAAGAATTAGAAATTCTTTTATTTGGTTCAGAAAATCTTATTCCTTCTCTAATTTTAAAACACCATTTCAATTTTTTATTTTCCATAAAAATTCCACAACAAATTTACATAGTAAGAATGTCCATTTAATATTATGTGATTTTCTTCTACCTCTTTTATTACAGGTTCATTTTCTTTTAAAGATTTTAAAAATGACTTTTCTCTTAAATTGATTCTATGCATTTTATTTGAAATTAAATGCATTGGAAGTTCTATATTCTTTTCAGAGATTGTAAGTAAATCAACATCTGAATTTTTATTTGTACTGCCTTTTGCAAAACTTCCAAACAAAATAATTAAAGCACTAGGGTTAACTGATTTTAAGAATAATTTGAACTGGGAATTTTTTTCAAGAAATAAATCTGTTGCATAAATCTCAGATTGCAAAATCAATGATTTTGTTTTTAGATTTCCAAAATTCAAAGTGAAATATTTATTCTTTCCTTCTGTTTTGCTTTCAAGAATTTTTTCTTCTTCAAGTCTTTCCAGATTAGGTAGAAGTCCAACGTGGCTCTTTCCGATTAGTTTTGACATTTCCCGGATATAATATTTTCCAAAATAATTTGTTCTGTATAAATTAATTATTTCCAATATTGTATTGTTCTTTTTTCTTACCATATGGTAACTTTAGTTACCGATGTTTATAAATTTTTTCCTTTGGTTAGAAATTTTATGTAATCCCCTTACATTTTTACTATGGCAAGATTTTCCCTTTTCTCTTAGATATCTACAACAAAATTCCTAAAATAATTAACAGACAACAAAATAAGGAGCATTCGCTTTGATTTCTTTTGAAAGAACTTTGTCTTGTCTTGTGATTTTTGAATTTTCCATTTTAATCATTCTACTCAAAAATTTGTTCGCCAACTCGCCTTTTAGTTCAGGAGTAGATCTTATTGGTTTTGCCATAACTAAATTAAAAAAATACATTATTTAAAA
>CAYXDU010000040.1:0-2020 GCA_964463895.1 Candidatus Woesearchaeota archaeon
AGCAGGAGCTGCAGCACTTCTTCTTGAACAAAACCCTGCATTAAAACCTGCAGAAATAAAATATCAACTTCAGTCTACTGGAGTAGATATTTATGATGGTGAAACTGGGTTGACATTTAAGAGGATTGATATTGAAGAAGCTATAGGTCCTTGTAATTGTACTTCTTGGACTGCGAATTCTTGTGGAGGGGGAACTTGTGGAAGTGATGAAAAGTATTATACAAGAACTTGTGTTGATGATTGTGCTGTTGAAGAAAGATGTGATTATGATGTAAGTTGCGAATCTGGAAGTGGAGTTACAGCATGTACTCCTGATAGTTGTTCTGGAGGTTATGATGATGAAGGTGTTGAAAGTTATCTTGATGGAAATTTTTGGACATGGGAAAGAACTTGCCATGATGAGCAATTAAGCGATTGGATTCTTTATTCAAGTGATACTGGAAGCGGAGCAGGATGGAAAAGCGATGGCGTTGTAGAATGTGATGACATGGCAGTTGCAGTTCCAAATGATTATGAAAACATTATTATTGATTCTTATATTGGGTATGATTCTTCTTCGGGGGAGCAGAACAGAGTCCAATGGCATGTGGATTCTGAAGGCTACTCTCCTTTAACTTCCTCTTGCAGTTCCCATACCTCTTCTTATTCTCCTGGAATTATTCCTACTGGTTGTGGAAGTAGTTGCACAATTGAATCTTATGTTGAATTATTTAAGGGAGAGTCAAACTGTAATAATCTTTGTGACAATAATTTTTTAACAGGTTGTGATGATATAAATTATTTTATAGAATGTTCTGCTGATTTGTATTATAATGAATATGAAGATGTTTATGATAATCAACTTTGCGATGTTCCTTACACCTCAGAAATTGACATAGATGGTGTTGCTTATGCAGATCAAGATATTGATTGCGATGTTGAAGTTCGAGGTGATGAAAGTGATCCTGAGATGATTAAAGTTCAATGGTATGTGAATGGTGATAGGGTTGAAACGCAATATTGTGATGATGGAAGTAGTTATGATATTTGCGACGATCATAGTGGATATATTTGGGCAGAGAGTTTTGATTTGGAAGAAGAGGATTCTTATTTTGAAAAAGGAGATGAAGTTTATTGTATTGCAAGAGGTTATGGTGAAGATGGCGGACATGGTGCTTATGTTGAAAGCGATATTATCACTGTTTCAAATAGGGTTCCAACTTGGTTAAGTATTGATTTAAATGAATCTGTTGTTGAAGGAGGGGTTCCCATAATTGTAACAGCAAATTCAGAACAAGATTTAGACGAAGAAATTTTATCAATGTATTGTTGTAATGGAGCAAGTTGCACACCTTCAATTTCTAATCATGATTTCTGTTATTTTGCTGGAGATAATTATCCCTATGATTTACAATGTACAGGATATGCAAATGAAACAGATGGAGAAAAAACAGTGAGATGTAGAATTTATGATGGAGATGATTATTCAGAGATTAAATCAGATACATATGTTGTTAATAATTCTCTTAATCCACCAAACGACACTTCAAAATTTTACCACAAAAATTCTCTTGGAGAAAATGTTGCATGGTTTGGAAGTGAAGGAAATATTGTTTTGAAAGGTGAATGTTATTCTGGTGGAAGTTGTGATAGTTATGGAGATGATGCAATTGTGTTTGGAAATTCAACTGACAATTCTGTTGCATATATTGATTCAAACGGAAATTTATGTTTGGAATCTGGGGATTGTTCTGATTTGAGTGCAAATTGTGATTCGCCAACAGATGGTTCATTTATTGTTTTGAATTCTGCAAATGATAATGTTATTTACATAGATAAATTTGGAGATTTATGCATGATTGGAAAATTGTATGAAAATTCCAATCCATAGAAATACAAGGGAGGTAAAAAAATGAAAAAGAATTTTGTAAAGAAAACATTGAAGATTCTGAACAGCAAACCAGTAATCGGCATTGGAATTTTTATTATGCTCTCACTTGCAATGGTTTTTGCAGGAAATGTTTTTGTTAAAGAAGGTTCT
>CAYXDU010000040.1:2120-5874 GCA_964463895.1 Candidatus Woesearchaeota archaeon
CTGAAAGAATTTTCTCCTGAATTCTTTTCAGTTCTTCTGGGGATGATTTATTTCTCTGGCTTGGAATTTCATTTGTGTAAATTGGAATTAAATTTATAATTTCATGTCCAAATAAATTTGCATTTTCTGAAAGAATCTGTTTTGGGTTTAAAGATGAATTTAATTTCTGTTTAATTTCTTCTGTGAATTGATTTATTTCTGAAGGAATTTTATCTTGGTGGATTTTTGGAATAATTAAAGTGTGCCCTTCTGTTAAAGGGTTTAATTCAAGAATTGCAATTGCATTTTCATTTTCTGAAATTTTTGTTGAGGGGATTTGTCCTGAGAGAAGTGAACAAAAAATGCATTGTTCCTGTGAATCTTCAGAATTTTCCTTATTTGGGTCTTTAATCATATTGTTTTGTTCAAGAAATTCTATTAATTGTTCATTGTTCATTAAATTAATTTTTTCAATTGCTTCCTGTTTTTTATCTTCTGGAAAAGTTGTTTGGATTTGCTGGATTAATTGTTTTTTTATTTCCTGAATTTGTTCTGATGAAAATGTCATGTTTTTTGAAGAAAAGGAGGATTAATAAGTTTTATGTAGATTTTAAGAAAATTGATATTTTAAATTATGCAATTTTTCTGATGTCAATAACCTGAACAGATTGAATGCTTTCAATGGATTTTATTTTTTCTTCAATTGTTTCAAGAGGTTTTTCTTCTGGCCATTGGAAGAATGCTATTAGTGATTTTAATCCAAATGCAACCGGCTCCACTGAATATTCATTGTTTATTCCGCCTTGAGATTTCACAATTTCTTTAACTTTGTTTTCTATTTCCATGAGGTTTGCTTCAGGAGAATCTGGCATGATTTTTATCTTGACTCCTGCAATTCCTCCATTAAATTCACTTGTCATCTTTTTTCTTGCAAAAGATAGTTTAAAAGTTTTTGGCTTTTCTTAATTGTTTTTCAACAATACCTTTCCTGTTAATTGTTTTTTAGTTACAAAATACTTATAAAGTTTTGAAATTTTTTTTGAAAATGAATGCTGAAAATTATGAGAGGATTGTTGAGAAGATTGCGTCAGTTTCTGGAAATTCAAAAGAAGAGATTTTGAGAAAGATTGAGGCAAAACGGGCTAAGCTTTCGGGTTTGATTTCTCAGGAAGGTGCTGCTCAGATTGTTGCTGCTGAACTTGGAGTGAATTTTGACAATGAAACGCTTAAGATTAATGAACTGCTTCCAGGAATGAGAAAGGTTAATGTTGTTGGAAAAATCATTAATATGTTTCCTGTTAGAAGTTTTAAGACGCAAAAAGGTGATGAAGGAAAAGTCTGCAATCTTATTTTAGCAGACGATACTTCAAATGTTAGGGTTGTTTTATGGGATACAAATCATATTTCTTTGATTGAAGATGGAAAAGTTTCAGAAGGACATGTAATTGAAATTTCAAATGCAAGTGTTCGTGATGGAGAAATTCATTTAGGGAATTTTTCTGAGTTTAAACCCAGTGAAGAAAAGTTTGACAATGTTGTGACTGAGAGGGTTGTGAAAGAAAAGAAAATTTCTGAACTGAACATTTCAGATAATGCACGGATTCGGTGTTTTATTGTTCAGAGTTTTGAGCCGAGATTTTTTGAAGTAAATAAAGAAACAGGCAGGAAGCCAACAGAAGAGGAACGTTCTCAGGGAATTCCTTTGGAGAAAAAAGCACTTATTAATATTGTTTTAGATGACGGAACAGAAACAATTCGGGCGGTTGTTTTTCATGATAATCTTCCTGGTTTGGGTCTGAAAGATTTAGAAAATACTGAAAAATTAATTCTGCAAAGAGAACATTTGCTTGGAAAAGAATTTATTTTTACAGGAATTGTCAGGAAAAATAATTATTTTAATAATGAAGAATTTACAGTTAATGATATTAAGGAAGTTGATTTGGATGGGCTGATTGGAGAATTTGAAGGGAAATAATTTAAACCTTTTTTGTTTGGATAATTTATGTTACTTAGAACCCATATTACTATAACAATTTTTGGAATTTTGATTTTGCTTAATTCTGTGAGCAATAAATTTGTTTTTGTTGTCGTGGCAATTTTAGCGACATATATTCCGGATATTGATTCAAGGTATTCAAAAATTGGCAGAAAAAGAATCAACAGGGTTTTGCAGTTTTTTACAAAGCATCGGGGAATAACTCATAGTTTTGTGTTTTTGATTTTGATTACTTTGGGAATTTTGCTTTTTTCAAATGTTGTTGCTTTGGGTTTTTTCCTCGGTTATGGATTGCATTTATTTGCAGATAGTTTTACAAAAGAGGGAATAAAACCATTTTATCCATTTTTTCCGAAGATTAAAAGTTCAGGAAAAGTTTCTACTGGCGGGAAGGTTGAGATTATTGTTTTTGTTTGTTTTTTAATTTTGGATTTGGTTTTGGTTGCCGGGAAGTTTTTTTGAGAATTTGAAAATTCAATATATACTTTTTTGTTAAATAATCTTTATAAACTGAAAGGGGTTTTTGGTTTTATGGTTGATAAGGATAAAGCTGTTAAGGCATTGGAGTGTAGATTAAAAGGATTAACAAGAATAATTGAAGAAAAGGATCTTGATGGGTTTGTCTTTGGAATTAGAAATTATTCAAATGTTTTTGATAGTGTTAGAAATTCTCTTGATAAGAGAGAACAAAAGAAATATCTTAAGATGTTTTATACTAAAATAAATGATGCTCTTGGGGGAAATTGGAATTATAAAATTTAAAATGCCAACTAAGAAAACTGATGAGGAAGAAATGGAAGAAGAAACTGAAAAAAAAACAAAAAAAAATTCTAAAGATAAAGAACCTGAATTGACTGACTTGCCTGGAATCGGGCCTGCTGTTGCTGCGAAACTTGAGGGTGCTGGAATTTTTGATTTAATGGCTTTGGCTGTTTCTTCGCCTGCGACGATATCTGATGCTTCTGGTATTAGTCCTGCTGTTGCACGAAAGGCAATTATGGCTGCAAGAGATTTGTTGGAATTGGGTTTTACAGATGGTGCAGAGTTTGCAAAAAAAAGGGAGAATGTTTCTTATATCACAACTGGAAGTAAAAACTTGGATGAGCTTCTGGGAGGAAGAGGAATTGAGTCCAGAGCTATTACTGAAGCGTTTGGCGCTTACGGCTCTGGTAAGACTCAATTAGGTTCTACTTTGGCTGTGAGAGTTCAGTTGCCTAAAGAACAAGGCGGAGCAAATGGAAAGTGTGTTTTTATTGATACAGAAGGGACTTTTAGACCTGCGAGAATAAAACAAATTGCAGAGGGCATTGGTGCAAATTCTGAAAAGGTTTTGAAAAATATTCTTGTAGCACGGGCTTTTAATTCAGACCACCAGATGTTGCTTTTGGAAAAGGTTACTGAAATGATAAAATCAGGAGAGCCGATTAAATTAATGATTATAGATTCTTTGACTGCGCATTTTAGAGCAGAGTTTTCCGGGCGTGGGCAGTTAGCAGATAGGCAACAAAAATTAAACAGGTATATGCATGATTTAATGAGGTTGGCGGAAACATATAATATTGCAGTTTATGTTACAAATCAGGTTATGGCAAATCCTGCGCAATTGTTTGGGGATCCAACAACAGCAATTGGTGGAAATATTGTTGGGCATGCTTCAACTTATAGAATGTATTTGCGTCGTGGAAAACAAGGTTCGCGTGTTTCAAAATTAATTGATTCTCCAAACTTGCCTGATAATGAATGTGTTTTCTTTTTATCAGATGCAGGAGTTGTGGATAA
>CAYXDU010000041.1:0-5698 GCA_964463895.1 Candidatus Woesearchaeota archaeon
TAATTAATAAGGATTTTAAAGCTTACTGTTCTTATATCTTCTATGAAAAGAGGATTCACAAATTTCATAAAAAAACATTGGATTTTTCTTTCAATAATTACTTTATTTATTGCATGGATGATTTATTCTTATTTTTCTCAGGGCATAATTTTTTCTTTAATCAACAGCGATGCAACAAAAGTTATAAATTTTGTAAATTCTTTTGGAATTTTTGCAGCAATAATCTTTGTTCTTCTTGTAATTCTTGAAGTTGTTCTTGCTCCTATACCCCCATTAATTTTATACATCGTCGCTGGAGTTTTATTCGGCGGTTTTCTCGGAGGAATTTTAACTTTAATTGGAAATTCTGTTGGAGCATTTATTGATTTCAAAATTGCCAGAAGATTTGGAAAAAAATCCATAGAAAAAAATCTTGATAAAAAATTGAAAAACAAATTTGATAAGTTTTTTGATAAATACGGAGGACTCTCAATTTTCATACTAAGAATAAATCCTTTCACAACTTCTGATTTAGTAAGTTATCTTTCTGGTTTAACAAAAATAAAAACATGGAAATTCCTTTTAGCAACAACTTTGGGTTTAATTCCTTTAATATTCATACAAACTTATTTAGGAGATATTTTAATCCGTGATAATCCTCTTCTCGTCGGCATAACAATCTTATTCAGTGTTTTATATCTTGCAGTTTTTGTTTATTTGATAATTATTTCTTTGAGTAAGAAGGAAAATTAATTTCCACTTTCTTCAAAAAATTCTAAAACTCTCAAATCAGGACTCCAAACTTCAACTTTGTCTTCTTTAAATCTCAAACCCCGATAAACTTTTTGCAATAATTCCCGGCGGGCTTTGTCTTTGTAAAAACTCCAATACTGGTTGGGTTTTGTTTTATTCAAAATTTTCCAAAAAGCATCCTGAACATTGGGGTTGGGATATTTTGTAAATACAATTGAATTGCATTTTTCTCCTGGAAAATCCACGCCTCTGGAAGCTTTTGTTGAAAATAAAATATCTCTATCTCCATTCTTAAATTCAAAAAGAATTTTTCCATTATTATCTTTTCTTTGTTCTTCAATCAATTCATCTGGAGAAATCAAATTTTTCAAGTTAAATTCCCGGATTTCATTACTTGTTGGAAGGTCCTGAAATGCATTTATATGAACTAAAATAGGGCGCTTTGCATTTTTCAGAGATAAATCCAATGCTTTAAGATATTCCTCTCTTGTGTATTTTCCCGACGAGAAATTAGAATATTTGCAGTCAATTTCTTTTCCAGTCCGCATAGCAAAAATTTTTCCAGGAGCAGTTTCTTCTGCCTGAATAATTTTAAAATCTTCCAAACCAAAAACATCCCTCAAAACTTCATCTGAATGCAAAGTTCCTGACATTAAAATTATTGTCTTGTTTTTATCAATCATTTCTTTGAACTTCTTGGAAAGATTTGTCGTAACAATGCTTGCAATTAAATTTTCATCTTTTTTATTAAACACAACATATGTTTCATCTAAAAATTCTTCAAACATTTTTGCAGTTTTATCAACATCAAAAACATAACTTTCTTCATCTGCTTCTTCAATAAATTCAGAATTTTTTATAAAAATTTTAAACAAATCATAAATTCCTGTTTCTTTCAAGACAATAATCTCCTGACTATAAATTGAATCATTTATTCTGTTGTCTTTTTTCAAATGTTGCAAAATTTCTTTAGCTTCAAGAATTTTTTTAAAATTATCCTCATCAGATGAAAAAATATTTCCTAAAGAATTGATCAATCTGTCAATATTAATATTTCTTTGATTTGAAAAACTATCTAAAAATTCATCACATTCATCTACAATTTCCACTTCAGTAGAAGGTTTTCGATTCAAAGCAGATTCAAATTGATATTTCATTGAATTAAAAACAATTACATCTGAGTCAACATAAGAATGAAATTGTGCATAAAAAGGGCATCCTTCTTTTCTTTGGTAAAACACAAAATTTTTCCCTTTCAAACCTTTGTAAGTTTTTTTGTATTTTTCTTCTAAAACTTTTATATCATATTCTTCTGGAAAAACAGGACTCCAATAAGGGCAAACTGATGCAATAGGTAATCTTTTCACGTCGCTGATTTGAGTAAAATTTTCAACTTTAATTCTCGGATTTTGCCTTAAATATTTTTTTATTTTTTCCCAGTTTTTTTCCTTTATTTCAATCTTGCACGGAATATTCTGGTTGTCTGCAGAGATGTCATTTTCTATTTTTTCTTTAATCTCTTCTTTTTTCCCTGAAAAAATATCATGAAGTTTTGAATTAACTTCGCGTTTTATTTTTGGAATTGCATTTTCATTATCCTCAAGAAATTTGCATTTATGATTATTTCGTCCTGTAATAACAGAAATTTTTAATTTCTCATTATTTTCTTTTTTCAAAAATTTCCCTTCTCCATTTAAACCTCCATAATCTTTTTTATATTGTTGCTGCAAATTTTTTATCGGAACAATAATTGATGTTTTCCCAAGATTTTTCGCAATGTTCAAGGCAATTGCACTTTTACCTGTTCCACACATTCCATGAATAAAAATAACTTTGTGTCCTTCTTCAATAGCTTTCAAAGTTTCTTTAACAACATCTTCCTGAGTTTTTCCATTAGAGAAGCATAATGGTTCTAAAAATTTTCCACCTTCTTCAGAATTTTCATATAAATTCCATGTCATGAATTACAAAAAAAGTAAGAGGGGTTATAAGTTTTGTGGAGAATTTTATTCAACTAAAAACTTTCTTTTCTAAACGATTTAATGATTATCCTTGCACATTTATTGCTTTTCTTGATATTTCTTTTTTAATATCTTCTTCATTTTTATAATACAATTTACTTAATAATCTTGAGACGCTCTTTTGAGCTCGGAGATTTTCTTTGAAGAAACTTTCCTTAAACGTATATTTGTCTCCTGCCTCATTACCATATAAGAAAGTCATCGAATACTTTTTTGATTCAACATCTTTGTACTTGTTATCAAGTCCATAGGCAAATCCTTCACTCATAAATGCAATCAAACCTCTTTCAAACTTGGCAGAGGCATTCTCCCCATAATATGTCGATCCATCATGTTTTGATGATTTAACTTCGTAGTGCCAATTCTCTAAGGGCATTTTATCAATATCTTTTGTTATCTCTTTAAAAAAATCCTGTTCTTTCTTTTTAGAATCCTTATTAGTCAATTCTCTTATTAAAATCAATCCTTCCATGAAAATTTCATTAATTACTCCTTTTTAAGAATTTATGTCCCAAAGAATAAACTTCATTTCACAAACTTCCAAAGCCCTGCTGAAATTAATCCAAGAAACATAAACTTTTTTCAGCCGTATGTTCCAGGCGTTGTAAATAAAATACTTACCAAAAGAATTATTGCAACGGAACCAAAAAATGTTTTCTTATTCATTTTCAACTATACTTAACCTTCAGGAAATTAACCTGGCGAATTCAGTACCGACTAAAAGTGTGCTTGATGCGTTCGTTTGTAATTCAATTATAATAAATTTAACCGAATAACGCACCAAGACCTTCAGCTGCAGCAGCTTTCTTTTCTTCCTTTGGTGCTTCTTCTTTCTTAGCTTCAACAGGTGCAGATGCACTTGGAGCAGAAACTACATTCGCATTTGCAAGTTCAGCTTCGATATCAACACCATTCAAACTAGCGATAAGAGATTTGATTTTCGCATCATCAACTTCAACGCCAGCAGCCGCAACAACACTTTTCACATTCGCTTCATTAACTTCCTTTCCTGCCTTGTGCAGTAAAAGTGCCGCATAGATGTATTCCATTTTATTTTCCTACCTCCGAAGATTTACTTTGGAGATTTTGATAATATTGTGAAGTTGCTTCTAATCCGTTTTCTCTAACTCTTGATGAAAGCGCTCTTAGTTTTCCTTCAGGTATTGGCCTATAAACTTTAATCATTCCTTCTGAAACCAAGTAATTGGATAAATTTATTTCTACTTCTCTTTGAGTCATCCCGTCAATTACAAAACAATAACTTGCATTATCTGAAACGATACCTCTTAATTTTTCACTTCTGTATCTTATCAATTCTAAGTTTCCAAGTTCGCCTAGAGAATATTTTGGCCCTGTTAATTTCTTTGAATCAAATTTTTTTCCCATTTTATCCAAAAAGCGCACTAAGTCCAGCACCAGCATCGGCCTTAGGCTCCTCCTTTTTTGTTTCTTCTTTCTTCTCTTCAATATTTTCTTCAGCAACCGCTTCAACAACTTCATCAGGTTCTCCCGTAACAATTTTATTTATTCTCTTAGCATGAGCATTAGCTTTTCCAATCATAACCTTAATTGTATCGTCGGAAATGTAACCAATTTCCACAGCAAAAGGCAATGCTTTTCCAAACGCGTATTTCAAATCATTTAAAGTTCCTTCTGTATCAATATTTATTTCAGCATAGAATGTTTTTGTTTCATTATCAAAAGCACACAAAGGAATAAACCCAATTGAAAAAGGTTTAATATCAAGTTTGCTCATTATGTCTGCAGCTTTTTGAGAAATTGTTTTTCCTTTTTCAACAATAACTTTATTTTGTTTAATTGTTAATTTTCCATTTTCAACCTGAATCTGCAAACCAACAGCGCCTAACTCTGAAATCGCCGGTCCTGGAACTAAATCAGTTGGTCCTGCCTGAATTTCAATATCTTCAGGAGCTTCTTGTCCTGCTTTTGCTTTTGCAGGTGTCTTACTTTTCAATAATTCCCCGGCAAGTGCAAAACTATCCATATCAGAAAATAACAAAACAAAACTATCACCAATTTTTTCTTCTAAATGTTTTAGTTCTTCATTTTTCAGACCTTCAATTGCTCTAAAAATCAAATTCTTTTTCGGAACTTTTACAATTGCCTTACCACGCAAACTTTTTACAATTTCCTGAAACTGCCCTCCGGGAATATTTTTTATAGACGCAACTAAAATTGTTTTCTTGTTCTTTATCAAATCCGCAAGCTCAGCTACAGTTTTCTTTTTGAATTCTGGAATTTGTGCAACTGGTTTTTTTTCTGTCATTTTAGTTTCTTTTGTAAACAAACAACCTCCGCATTTTTATTGGATTTTGTGATTGAGGGTATATAAAATATCCAAACTCTTCATTATTTTTTCCAATTTTCAACCCATTTAATTTAAGTAATTCTACACTTCTCTCAAGAGAACCTTGGGAATATTGTCCAAGAGAATCAGCTTCGATAATTTCTCCTTTTTTCAAATTTTCTTTTATATAATCTGCACGTTCATCTATATTTCCAACGCTCCACAACATCTCTTTGTCTTCGTGCACTTCATGATTTGTATAATTCTTGAATTTCATTTTACCTAACTCCAATCTTAACCGGTTTAGTCATGGTGAATTTAATTTCAATATTTTTCACATTTTCTTTATCACGTGGAAGATTTTTCAAAATCTCAGAATAAATTGCAGAAATATTCTCAACAATTTCCTCGTCTTTCATGCTTTGTTTTCCAACAGGAATTTTTATACTTGCTTCTTTTGTTCGTATTTTTACACTTGTATTAATTTTATTTTTCAGTTCTTCAATTGTTTTCTCGTCAGCATTAAGAATAATTCCTAATTGAGGTGAAGGCATTTTTCCAGCAGGTCCTAAAACCCTGCCAAAAGTCGCAGCAACCTTAGGCATTAAACTTCCCTGAGCAATAAAGAAATCATATT
>CAYXDU010000042.1:0-2689 GCA_964463895.1 Candidatus Woesearchaeota archaeon
TTTTTTCCTTAAGTGCTTTTGCTTCATCTTTAAGTTTTCCAACTTCTAAAGAAGTCAATTGCTGCAACTTTGTTTCAAGAATAGCTTCAGATTGTCTTTTGCTAAGTTTATATTTCTTCATCAAACCTTCAACAGCATCAGTTTTTGTTTTTGATTTTTTAATTAAATCAATAACTTTATCAATATCTTTCAAAGCAATTAATAAACCTTCAACAATCTCCTGTCGCTCTTTTGCTTTTTTCAATTCATATTTTGTCCTATTTGAAATCATTAATTTTCTGTGATTAACATATGCTTCAAGAACTTCTTTCAAATTCATGACCTTTGGTTTTCCTCCACTCAAAGCCAAAAGATTAACATTAAAACTGTCTTGCAATCTTGTATATTTGTAAAGAGAATTAATTATAAATTTAGGATTCGCATCTTTTCTTAATTCAAGAACAATTCTTGTCTTGCCTTTTGAAGATTCATCACGCAAATCAGAAACATCCTTAATTTTTTTATCCTGAACAAGTTTTGCAATCTGCTCAATTAAAATCGACTTATTCAACATATAAGGAATTTCAGTAATCACAACTGCTTCTTTGTTCTTCAAATTTTCAGTGCTTGTCTTTCCACGCATAATCATTTTTCCACGCCCGGTTTTATACAATTCAACCATATCTCCTGTCACACTTCCCCCAGTTGGAAAATCAGGTCCTGTAACAATTTCAGAAAGTTCTTCAAAAGTTATTTCTGGTTTTTTAACATAAGAAACAATTGCATCACAAACTTCAGTCAGATTATGTGGAGGAATATTTGTAGCCATACCAACAGCAATACCTGTTGCGCCATTCAAAATTAAAGTAGGCAATTTACCTGGAAGCAACTCTGGTTCTTTTAATGAACCATCATAATTCGGAACAAAACTAACTGTCTCTTTATCTAAATCCTCCATCATATCATAAGCCATTTCATTAAGCTTAGCTTCAGTATATCTCATTGCTGCAGCAGAATCTCCGTCAATACTTCCAAAATTTCCTTGTCCAAAAACCAAAGGATATCTCAAAGAAAAATCCTGAGCCATTCTAACCATTGCCTCATAAACAGCAGTGTCACCATGGGGGTGATATTTACCAATAACATCACCAACAATTCTCGCTGATTTCTTCGTCTGGGTATTTGGTTTCAAACCCAACTGTTGCATTGAATACAAAATCCGACGCTGAACAGGTTTCATACCATCTTCAACACTTGGAATTGCACGCGAAACAATTACACTCATTGCATAATCAAGATATGACTTCTTCATTTCACCAGTCACTTCTGTTTGAATAATACCTTTTTCAGCATCTTTTTCAATTTTAGGATTTTCTGGTGTCATTTTTTATTCTCCAATTTTTTAATTTTTTCATTAAGATGTTTAATTATTTTAGGACGAACCTTTTTCCAATCTTCTTTTAATAAACCATAAATATTAACATCATGAATTTTTCCTGTAGCCAAACATTTTTCATTTTTTATGAGCGTTCCCTCTAGCTTATATCCCATTTTTTTCTGAACAAAATTTGACACTTTATTTTCAGAAAATACTGGAGAAATTAATTTTCTTAATTTCAATTTTCCAAAAGCAAAATTATTGGCAGCTATTTTTGCTTCAGTAATATATCCATTTCTATGATACTTTACACCAATCCATGAACCAGTCCAAGATGTCTTAGACAAATCATTAATATTACCAATGTCCATAAAACCAATAACTCTCTTTATTGATTTTAATTCTATAGCAAATAAATAATCTTTTTTACCCCATTCTTTAATTTTTCTTTTATAATATTTTTTACATTCATTAATGGAATAGGGGTGGGGCATGGTAGTTAGATTTTTAGCGATATTAATATCATTAACTATCTCATGAACATCTCTTACATCGCTCATCCGCGGTTTTCTTAAAATTAATCTCTTTGTTTCAATTTTCATTCTTCCTCCTCATCTTCATTTAAATCATATTCAAAATGATCCAAAGAAGAGTTTTTATTTATTTTTTTATCTGCAACTAATTCTTGAAGGCAATAATCCAGAATATCCATATTTTCTTCTTTAAATTTCTTAACCAATTGAGAGAACAAAACATCATTATTTCCATATTTAAAATATTCAATTATTTTATTCTTTAATTCTTCAATTTGTTTTTTCATTTCATCGTAGTTTTCTTTCATTTTATTCTAAAACCTCTGGAATTTTTCCTTTAAATCCTAACTTCACAAGTTCTTCTGCTTCTCTCTTTGTGCAATCAATAATCTTCCAATCAACATCATAAATCTCAGGTTCTCCATCTTTACAAGAGTGCATCAAAGTGCCTCCACTAACACAACCTAAACAATCATCAAAAACGATTTCATTACAATTTGGGCATTTTGCTTTTGCTTTCATTCTTCCTCCTCACTTTCTTCAAAATTTATTTTCAAATCTGTCTCATCATCAACATTCAAAGTTATTGGTGTCTTTTCTTCTTTCAATAATCTCAATTCATTTATCCAATCTTCAATTTCTTCTTCATCCAAACTAAATTCAATTTCTTCAACTTCAACATCTTCTTCAGGATGTTCTTCCAGATAATCCTGTTTTTCTTCTTCTATTGCTTCAATATTTTCATCGGTATTTTCTTCTTCCATAATTATGCAACTCCCTCATTTTTATCATCAAGATA
>CAYXDU010000042.1:2789-5647 GCA_964463895.1 Candidatus Woesearchaeota archaeon
ATAACCTTCTAATATCCAGTCCGGTGTTGCTAATTTTGATTTCTTTGCCATTTTAAAATTTTGATTTTATTTTATCTTTAATCTTATTAAATAAATCCTCTTCTATTTTAAAATCTCTTGGATAAAAAGAATGATTCTGCCCAAAAAATTCATCTTTAAATTTAAATCCCTCAAATTCCACTTCGTGATTATATCTGGGAATAAGATGCATATGCAAATGAGGAACAATATTTCCAGCAACATAATAATTAAACTTATTCGCTCCAAATAAATCTATTATAACTTCTCTTAATTTTTTCATAACATCAAACAATTCTCTTCTTTCTTCTTCATTGATTTCCGTAAAATCCTCTAAATGTCTATTCAAAATAATTAAACATGTTCCCAAATAATATTGATTATAATTAAGAAGAATTGTCCAATAATTAAATTTCTTAATTAAGGTCTCTTCATTTATTTTACAAAATTCACATTCTTTCATTTTAAACATCCAACTCCGCATTTTCAGCATTTTCTTCACGCGAAGTGACTACGCTCGACGAGCGTGCATGAAAATTCTTAGACATCTAAATTTGCCTCCTGAGAATTTTCTTGTATGAATTCTTTACGCGCCTGAACATCATCTCCCATCAGCATTGAAAAAATCCTATCTGCTTCAACAGCATCTTCAATAAAAATCTTTTTCAATTTCCTTGTCTTTGGATTCATCGTCGTATCCCAAAGCTGTTCTGAACTCATTTCACCCAAACCTTTAAACCGCGTAACACTTCCCTCAGAAATACTTATATCTTTTTTTACTTTATCAAGTTCAGCGTCAGAATAAACATAAATATCTTTCTGCCCTTTCCTGATTCTAAACAATGGAGGCATTGCAGCATAAATATTTCCATTCTGAATTAAATCCTGCATAAACCGATAAAAAAATGTAAGCAAAAGTGTTTTAATGTGCTCACCATCAACATCAGCGTCAGTCATAATAATTATTTTCCCATAACGCAGTTTAGAAATATCAAAACTTTCTCCAACACCTGTTCCAATAGCAGTAATCATATTTGCAATTTCTTCCGACGACAATGCTCTGGAAGGATTTGCTTTTTCAACATTCAAAATTTTTCCCTTCAAACCCAAAATTGCCTGTGTCTCTTTGCTACGCGCCATCTTTGCTGAACCTCCTGCTGACTCTCCCTCAACCAAATACAATTCAGTCATTTCAGTTTTCTTTGACGAACAATCAGCCAACTTTCCAGGCAAACCTCCAAGAGAAAAAGCATTCTTCCTACGAACTAAATCTTTTGCTTTTTTTGCAGCCAATCTTGCCTTGGCAGAATCCAATGATTTCTGTGCAATCTTTTTTGCAACTGCAGGATTCTCTTCAAAAAACTCAGACAAAGCAGTTGTAACAATTGAATCAACAAAACCTTTAAGCTCAGAATTTCCAAGTTTGGTTTTTGTCTGTCCTTCAAACTGCGGCTCAGCAATCTTAACACTCACAATAGCAGTCAGGCCTTCACGAACATCATCACCTGTTAAACTATCACCATTTTTCAAAATTCCTTTTTTCTTTGCATAATCATTTATAACCCGCGTCAAAGCCGTCTTAAAACCTGAAATATGCGTTCCGCCCTCAACAGTGTTTATTGTATTTACAAAACCATAAATATTATCCTGATAACCTGAATTATATTGAATAGAAATTTCAATTTCAGTATTATCCTCACCTTCGCGCTTGAAATAAATCGGCTTGATATGCAGAACTTCTTTTGATTTGTTTATCCATTTAACAAATTCTATTAAACCTCCTCCGGCAAAAAATTCCTGCGTCTTATTTTTAACCTCATCAACCAAATTAATCCTCAAACCTGCATTCAAAAAAGTTATTTCCCTGAATCTTGTCTCAAGAACTTTGTAATCAAATTCCAAATCCAAAGTTGAGAAAATCTCGTCGTCAGGCCAGAAAGTTATTTTAGTCCCTGAATTATCTCCTTTGTATTTTCCAATAACTTTTAATTTTGTTTTTGCAATTCCTCTTGAATATTCCTGAGAATAAATTTTCCCGTCACGGCTTATTTCAACAATTAATTTTTTAGACAAAGCATTTACACAACTTACACCAACACCATGCAACCCTCCTGAAATTGCATAAGATTTCTTGTCAAATTTTCCACCAGCATGTAATTTTGTCAGAGCAACCTGAACTGCAGGAACTTTTAATTGTGAATGCATATCAACAGGAATTCCACGCCCATCATCCTCAACTGTAACAGAGCCATCTTTATTCAAAGTAACCAAAATCTTCTTGCAAAAACCAGCCAATGCCTCATCAACAGAATTATCAACAACCTCATAAATTAGATGATGCAGCCCTTCTTTTCCAGTACTTCCTATGTACATTGCAGGGCGTTTTCTAACACCTTCCAAACCTTCAAGTACCTTAATTGACTCTGCTCCATAAGATTTTTTTGCCGACATTTTTGTTAGAATTTTTAATTCCTATATGAAAAAATGAAACTCAGTTTATAAACCTTTCTGCACTTTTATCGACGGTAAAACTAAAAATTAAGAAAAATTTGACAAAATTATCTCCAGATAACATTTACATCATCAGTCCTCTGTTTTGGCAAAATATCAACCTTATCCAACTCATTATAAGAAAAAACATTTGCTTTTTTTCCAAACATTATCTCTCCCAAAAATGCAATCATTGCACCATTATCAACAAGCAAATTTCTTTCAGGACAAAAATATTTTACTTTTTCAAAATCTTTTCTGTCGTCACACATTTTTTTGCACATTTCCTGCAACCGCGAATTGCATGCAACTCCTCCTCCTAACAAAAATTCTTTTTTTCCAACATGAGC
>CAYXDU010000043.1:0-5337 GCA_964463895.1 Candidatus Woesearchaeota archaeon
ATTACACTAAGAATTATGTAAAAATTCACACCCATTTAATTAATTGGGAATTTGGGTTTTTAAGGTTTGCTTGCTGTTGCAAGGATAATATTCGCTTAGTAATTGCTAAACGCAAATTACTTCGCTAAAGAAAAATTTTAATGCATAAAAAACCTCTAATTGTTTGTTTAACTAAATTGTAATAATAACTTAATATGGGCTCGGAAGGAGGGGGAGCGGAGCGCTGGTGGGGGGGGCAATAATATACACGCCACGAAGTAAGTGGAAATTATCAATAAAAATATAAACTCCTCTTAAGTATTATTTTTATGAAGAAAGCTGTAAGATTATATATTGATGGAACGGTTCAGGGAGTTTTTTTTCGGGCGTTCATAAAAGAAAATGCAGAGCGTTATAATGTTAAGGGGTTTGTCCGGAATCTTGAAGACGGGCGTTTGGAAGTTTTTTTAGAAGGAAATTCTGAGGAAGTCAATAAAATGGTTGAACTTTGCAAAAAAGGACCAAAGCATTCAATGATCAGAAAAGTTGAAGAAAAGTCAGAAAGATTTCAGGATTTTAAAACGTTTAAGGTTTTGCATATTTAGTAAGAGGGTTGTTTTTAGGTAATCAAAACATTTATAAGTTTTAAAAATTTAAAGGAATCATATACGCTCACCATTGTTCGCAATGGGTGAGCATCTTTTTAAAATGAATAGAGTTTCTGTATTTATTGACGGCAATAATCTTTATCATGGTCTGAGAAATTTATATGGCAAAGATAAAAGTTTAAAGAAATTTAATTTTCAGGAATTCATTAATTTTTTAATCAAAAATGATAAATTGATTGATGTATTTTATTATAATGCTCAACTTGATAAATCCAAAAACCCAAAGAAATTTTTAAGTCAGAAAGAATTTTTTGACAAATTAGAAAAAATAAAAAACCTTAAACTGATTTTATGCAAATTGCTAAAGAGAAAAATTCCCAGAACTCCAGATTTTTATTATGTTTTAAAAGAAGATGATATTCACATGGCTGTTGATATTGTAGAAGGAGCATGTGATAATAAATTTGACAAAGCAATCTTAATATCTGGAGATGGAGATTTTGTGCCTGCTGTTAAATCTGTTAAAAACCGAAACAAAAAAATAATTAATATCTATTTTAGAAAAAGTTCTTCAAGAAACCTTAAAAATGATTGTGACGAATCTATTGAACTAAATAAACAAATATTGGATAAATTTTTTGATTAAAATGTTATATTTAATAGGATTAGGTTTGAATAAGAAAGGGATTTCTTTAGAAGGATTGGAAATTGTAAAGCGTTGCAAGAAAGTTTATTTGGAAAATTATACTGTTGATTTTCCTTATTCAGTTGGTGAGTTGTCAGAAGTTTTGGGAAAAGATGTTGTAGATTTAAATCGTGAGGAAGTTGAGGGTTTAGAGTTTATTGATTTTGCAAAGCGGAGTGATGTTGCTTTATTAGTGTATGGAAGTCCTTTAGTTGCGACGACGCATATTACAATTTTAGATGAATGTTCTAAGTCAGGAATTAAAACAAAAGTTATTCATGCTGGTTCAGTTTTTGATGGAATTGGAGAAACAGGTTTGCAATTGTATAAATTCGGCAAAGTTGCGTCAATGCCTGCATGGAACCCAAAAAAGAATTTTACTCCTAATTCATTTATGGAAATTGTTAAAGATAATCAAAAAGCAAAAGCACATAGTTTAATTTTAATTGATATTGGTCTGGATGTTCAGGATGCTTTTGAACAACTGGAAAAATCTGCAGAAAAATATGAAATCAAATTAGGAAAAATAATTGTTTGTCAGGGTTTAGGAACTGTTAAGCAAAAGATATTTTACAGAGATTTTGAAGTTTTGAAAGAAGAATTTGCAGGAGTCAGGAAGCCGTATTGTTTTATTATTCCAGGGAAATTGAATCACGTTGAAGAAGAATATTTAGAGAAATTTGAATAGTGTTTTAATTTTGGAAAAGTAACATTTGGAAAAGTTTTTAAAGTTTGGAGTTTGTGGGAAAATATGAAATACAAGACATTTTCAAGAGGATTTAGCACATTCCAAACAGGAGCTTTTGGATATGCGACATATATAGAAACAAATATGTTGTTAAACATAAATTATCAACAAGCAATGGAATTTATGCTAGGAGATAATCCTTTGCCTCAAAAAATTCTTGCTGGAGGGTTGATTGCAGGAACAGCCGTTTTAACTGGTTTGGCAGGAGTGGCTACCTTGGATGGAATTGTTTCAACAATAAGAGGACAACCTTTTTATGGAATAATGAAAACTTTAGAAAAAGTTGTAAAAAATCCTAAGAAAAAAGAAAAGATAACAAATGAAATAGAAAGGTATGGTGAACTTAGAGATAGGAAGATTTCCTTCCCTTAAAATTTTTCTATTTCTCATACTCATAAACTTCTCCCTCTGTTAATCCTTTTTTCCCAAGTTTCTTTTTGATTTTCCAATGAGGTAATTTCCAATTATGTGAGATAACTTTTGTTGTGGGTTTTAACTCACGGTTGAATTTTTTTTCTAAACGATTTGTAATTGAATGAAATTGAAAGAAAATTATTTTGTTGAATGGTTTGAGATTCACATTCCAGAAATTTCTCCAATAAATTTTAATTTGTTTTTGCAAGTTCTCTTTGAGAATTTTTCGTCGGGAAATTAAAACTAAAAAAGGATTTATTTCAAAACCATAAATTTTCGCTTTTGAGTTTTTTCGCGCAAGGGCAATGCAAACTCTTCCATCGCCTGAGCCAAGTTCTACGATTTTATCTCCTGCTTTTGGATTTGTAAGTTTGATTATATTTTTCAAAGCAGTTTTTCTGGAAATGTCATAAGGTGCTCCAATAAACCATGGAAAAACAAAAAATGAGCAGAGAATTAATGTTAGAATTATTGCGATTATTAAAAGGATTGTTAATAGCATGGAATATTTAGAAATTTATTGTTTATATTGTTTTTCAAACATTTCTTGATAAAGCTTTTCTTTTGCAACCATTACTTTTTCTTTAGGAAGATTAACAAAATCTTTTCCTTTTATGCCATATCTTGCAGCATCTCCACGAACTTCTAAAATATCCCGAAGTTCCTGATTAAATTTTTGGTAATTTTCCTTGCTTAAATTATTTATTTTATCATTAATATTCATGAAATTTTTATTAATTTGAAGTTTTTAAGGATTTGTGTTATTGGAAATTGTTTTAATTCTATAAAAGTAACAAATGAAAAAGTTTTTAAAGTTTGAATGTTGGAGAAAGTTATGGAAATTAAAATAGGAAAAAAGGAAAGTTCAATTATAAATGATGTCATTGAAAGAGCGTATTTTAAAACCCCAAAAAAGTTTGTTTCTCATTTAATAAAAATGTATGAAAATAGAGAAGGGTTTAGAAATTACTCAATTGATAAAGCAAACATTTCTAAAAGAGAATTAAATGCGATTTACAAATTATTTGAATCTATTGGAGAAGACCCTTCTGAATTTTCAGTTCATAAATATGAACAAGGGGGATCCGATGGGACTGATAGAATTGAAACAAAGGAAAACAAAATCATCCATCTTGACCTAAGCAAAGAAATAGGAGATCACACAATACTATATAAAAGTTTAACGAGAATTCCAAAAGAAATTGGAGATTTAAAAAATTTAGAAGAATTGTATTTGATTTATAGGGATTTAAAGAGAATTCCAGAAAGTATTGGAAATTTAGAAAATCTAAAAATTATGAATTTGGAAGACAACAGATTATCTTCTCTTCCCGAAAGTATTGGAAATTTAGAAAATTTAGAAATATTTTTTGCATCTCAAAATAAATTAAAAGATTTTCCAAAGAGTCTTTGTTATTTGCCTAATTTGAAAAAATTGCATTTAAATTTTAATTATATAAAAAATATTCCAAAGGAGATTGAGAATTTAGAAAATTTAGAAAATCTTGAAATGGGACATAACTCAATAAAAGAAATTCCAATGAACATCTCAAAACTAGAAAAGTTAACTTACTTGAATTTAAGAGGAAATTGTATAATGAATCTTCCTGAAGAAATAGAGAGCTTAAGAAATTTAAGAGCAATCTCTTTAAAAAATAATGATTTAGATGAAAAAAGTAAAAATCTTCTTAATAGATTAAAAGAAAGAAAAATTAGTGTAGATTATTAGGAGATTCTTCTTAACAAATTTTAAAAACATCCTCTTTCTTAATTAATCATGTATGACTTTAATAAAATTCAGGAAACTGCGCGGAAGATTTGGAAGGCAAAGAAAAAGGAAATAGACAAAGCTGTGCAGGATGATTCTAAAAAGCCATTGTTTTCTTTTTTGGAAGGGCCTCCTACAGCAAATGCTCCGCCTGCATTGCATCATCTTGAAGCGCGAACTTTCAAAGACATAATTTGCAAATTCAAATACATGAATGGTTTTTCTGTTCCGCGAAAAGGAGGTTGGGATTGTCATGGTTTGCCTGTTGAAGTTCAGGTTGAAAAAAAGTTAAAACTTGGACATAAACAAGAAGTTGAAGAATATGGTGTTGATAAATTTACAAAACAATGTCGTGAAGATGTTTTCTGCAATATTGAGGACTGGAATAAATCAACAGAAGAACTGGACTACTGGATTGATTTGAAAAATCCTTATGTAACTTTAGAGAATAATTATATTGAAAGTGTCTGGTGGAGTTTGAAAGAACTTTATGAAAAAGGCTTGCTGTATGAAGGTTACAAAGTTGTGCCGTTTTGTCCTCGATGTGAAACCCCTTTAAGCAGTCATGAAGTTGCACAAGGTTACAAAGATGTAAAAGAAGAATCAGTTTATATTGCATTTAAATTGAAAAATAAATCAAATGAATATATTTTAGCTTGGACGACAACTCCATGGACTTTGCCTGGAAATGTTGCACTTGCTGTTGGTTCAAAAATTGATTATGTAAAAATCCAATTAGAAGATGGAGATTATCTAATTTTAGGAAAAGAAAAACTGAATTTAATCAGAGGAAAATATAAAGTTGTTGAAAAATATAAAGGAAAAGATTTGGTTGGAATTGAATATGAGCCCCTTTATAATATTCCTGAAACGCAAAATGGAAATTCGCACAAAGTAATTCCTGCTGATTTTGTTACAACCGAGGACGGAACAGGTATTGTTCATACTGCTGTAATGTACGGAGAGGATGATTATAACGCTGGCATTGAAGTTGGTTTGCCTCAGGTTCATACTGTTGGACAGGATGGGAAATTTTTAGATATTGTTCCGAAATTCATCAGAGGAAAATTTGTAAAAGATGCTGAAAAAGATATTAAAGAAGATTTGAAAAAAAGGCACTTGCTTTTCAAAGTTG
>CAYXDU010000044.1:0-2413 GCA_964463895.1 Candidatus Woesearchaeota archaeon
CGAGTCCCAGTCCGCGCTTCATACAAAGTTTTCAATAAAACTTTGTCCGAGACGAGAATTCGAGTCCCGAGTTGTTTCGCGAGATCAAAATTGCGAAGCGTAGCATGAAAAATCCGAGCGAGGCAAGGAGCAAGTCCGCGCTTCATGTTTGCATTTCAATTGTTTTAACTTTCAAATAATAACAAAACAGAAACATTTATAAAATCAGAATTTCTAAAATTTTCATGAAAAACAAAACAAAATTAGGACTTGCAGGAATTGTTTTAGCAACAACTTTAACAGGAAATGCAATTGCACAAAAAAATTACATTGATGGAACAATAAACAATGTCGAACTTTCAGACAAAAAATCAGATTCAAACTACAAAGTTCAGGGAACAGTTTATTTTGAAAAAGCAGGAGTAAACACAGGATTCTATCACAAAATAAACAAAGAGCAAAACAATGGAGAATTAGATTTTGCTTTAGTCCCTGAAAAAGAAGCATATTTCTTAGAAGATTCTCATGGCAACACAACACTCCTACCTTCAGATTATAAATCAAGCGATTACATTCCAACAGCCATTCCAACAGCAGTAATAAACAATAAAAAACGTCTTCATATTTTTGAATTAACTAATCTTCCAAAAGAAATAGAAAAAGAAATTCTAAAAATAACTTCAAGAGCAAAAAATAAATCAAGAAAAAATTCAGAAAGCTCATTTGGATACACTTATGAAATATATGGAAACGATATAAAATCAAAACTCCCTCGTGAAACAATCAATGGACAGAATTACATTTACATAAATTCTGATTGGGGAGCATTCATTGATACTTCAAATAATCAAACAAGCAAAGAATATTTAAGAAACAGCAAAGACCTTCAAAAAATATTGCTTATTCCAGAAGAATCATTAAGCATTGGAATAAACCCTTCAACAAAAGAAATAATTCTTACAACAGACGATGCATTTTACAACCCAGTAAAAGAAAATCTTCAAGTTCAAATAAACAAAGAAAAACAAGAAACTTCTGAAAATTATTACATTGTAAAACCCGAAGATACTTTTTGGAAACTCTCAGAAAAATTCTATGGAAAAGGAAAAGAAAATGTTACAAAACTTATGAAAAAAAATAATTACAAAAACGGAAAAGATTTGAAAGCAGGAGATAAAATTATTTATTGAATTAATTGAAATTACCTATTAGAAATAAGAATTTCTCTAAGTTCTTCCATTGTCCCGCCTTTTTCCAATCTTCCCTCAGTATCATCAACAAATAAAGAACCAAAAGCATAAAGCGCACTTCCAACTCTTGTAGGCAACATTTCTTGATATTGTTCTTCTGTAATAAATTCATGTATGTAAAGATAATCAGTAAAAACCCTGTTCTCAACATAAGTAGAATATCTTTCAGTAGAACCAAGCCGATTAACATAATCAATATAACACTCTATTGAATCAACATCAGAACAAAGAGAAGGCAAGTTTTCTCTGAATTCTAAAAACGCAATAAGATAATCCAAATCTTCTGAAAAATCCGCAAGATTGTTTTCATCCTCACCAGAAATAAAATTAAATTCTTTTGAACTTAAAATTCCTAAATCTTTTAACTCTCTCACAACAACAGAAATGGAAACATCTTTTCCTTCTTTTCTCTTGTCCTTCAAATATTGAATTATAGCAGGAACATTCTTTGTAGAAAATTTCTCTGAAGAATAGACTTCAACATTTCCAAAATCAGAATTTTGATTAAAAAGATAAACCAACCCTTCACCATAATTTTTGTTCTTAAGTCCACTAATAAAACTTTCAAAGTTTTCCATGTCAATTTTTCCCCTGTATTTTGTAACTCCTTCTTCTTTAATTACATATCTTGAATTGGTTTCTTTTTCAATAGAAAAATTATCAACTTTAATCCAATCAACATCTCTGTCTAAATCCAATGCCTTAAAATACCAACCCTCATTTTCAGAATAATTAAAATAAATTCTTCCTTCATCCTCAAAAAAGAAATAAGGATTTTTGGAACTTACAGGAAAATAAATTTTTTCTGTCTTTAATTTAACTCCTTGTGCAATAACAAATTCTGTCAATTCTTCCAAACCTTTAGAATAAGATTTTCCTTTCAAACCCTTAATAAAATTCCTTATCTCCAAATCAAGATTTCTGTAAATATCTTCTTTATAGTAATCCTCATTAATTTTATCCAAATCAGCTTCAATCCACTTGCTTTCAGCAGAAATAGAAACAGGTTTTGAACCAGAAGAAACATATGAAACAGTTGAAGAAGATTCAGAAATTCTCCAATACCAAGATGATTCTGCAAAAACAAATTCAAAAGATTGCTGAGTTACCTGAGTAACCGAACTTTCTAAAAAGGAAATCACAAAAAGAGGATTACTGGATTTAATTATGCTTGTTTCTGCATC
>CAYXDU010000044.1:2513-5309 GCA_964463895.1 Candidatus Woesearchaeota archaeon
CTTCACCTTCCTCAACCTCCCCAGCAGAAATAACATCTCTCTCTGAAACCAAATTCTTCAAAGCCAAAATACCAAAAGCATTTCCACGAAGCCAATACAATTCTGCTTTCTGATTACTGTAAAACACTTTGTCAATTATTTCATTAATTAAAACAACTTTCTTCTCAGAATCACCTTCAGATTTTATTTCTGAAACCTTCTCTGAATAACCCTGACTATCTATATAATTTCCTGATTCAGTCAATGCCTTAAGATAACTATCTGAATTATCTTCTAAAGCTGATTCTTCAATATTCAAAGTCCTTATTGCATCTTTAACTGTATCAGTATCAATCCAGCATCTTACACCCTGGTCTCCGCAATAACCAACATCTCTCCACCGTGCATCTTCTGTATTCCAGTTTGCATCTGTTTCTTTTCCAGGGTTCTCTGTTGCACAAATTCGTGTAATTCCGTCGGAATATAAATCTGTATCAGTTAAACCCTCTGCAATATCCTGCAAATTAGGATTAATCAAACTATACAAACTTGCAGTTCCTGATGTACAATCATCCTCTGTTGTAACCCCCTCAGTTGCTTGCTCTTTCAAATACAAGTCATTCAAATAATTTTCAGCAAAAGAAGTTGACACTTTTCCAAAACCGCATTCAACAGCACCATTCACAGAAATGCACAATTCTGTATAACCTGAAGCAGTTGTAAAATCAGGTGTCTCAGTTACATAACTTCCTGCAGAAATATAATCTGAAGCAACCAAATAAGTTGATGAAAAATCCTGATAATAAGAACCAGAACTTCTTCTCAGATAAACCTGATAAGTTGCTCCAATATCCTCACCAGAATAAATATAATAATAAACCTTGTAATGAGATTGCGGAGGATTTGTTGCAGTTGTCAAAACTGTTTCTTCAAAACTTCCAGTGTATTGTGCAGGTGAACGGGGAGTAGTCAAACTCTCCAGCAAGTCAGCACCAGAAGTATAAACTATTGACGCTGAAACCTTGCAAACCGCACTTCCTGCTTCTTCAGCACTTCTAATTTTAAATGCTTTATATGACTCTGCAGCATAATATGAAGTAAAGTAATCAACTGAATCTTTTGCATTTTGCCATGCAGATGAAAATCCTAAATATTCAGAACCTCCCCTAACACCCTCGCCAGAAATTGAACTAACTGCTTTTGAAATTCCAATCTTTGCCAAAGGAATTGCTTCTTTCCAGAAAAACTCACATACATAAATACTGTGAATCCTATCACAAGTTCCTGTAACTTCTCCATTAGCCAAATATTCCTGCAAACAATCTCTATATGATTCTTCAATATTTACCCAACTCTCCAAGCCAGCCTGAACACCAGTTGTGCAAATTGGCAAATAAATTCCTTCTTTATAATTTGGAGCACAAAGCAAAATACTTCCTACAACACCTGTCTGAACAACATCTGAAACAGGATAATTTCCTCCAAAATCACAACGCGACGACGGACAAACAACAGGGTCACAAACATTAAACAACAATTTGCAATCTTTTGGAGACATATAACTCTCGCATTGAACTTGCGAAGACGACGAAGCTGGCTTCCCAACATCATACCCAACACCATCAATAGTAACAGTACTGACACCATTCCTGTATGCATCCTGCGCCTTTTCAACAGAAGTTTGTGCTTTTCTCAAATAAAAATTTGTTTTATCCGGGCTCAAACCCCCAAATGTAACAACATCATGAGTCAAATCATACTGCTGACAAACATCATCTCCAAAATCATTTGAATAAAAAGAAAATTCCTCAAGCCCGTTTTTACCAACATTGCAAAGCCAAACAATCCGAACTTTTCCAGAAGCATCATAAGCAGCAACACCTGAATCAGCATCTTTAATTCCAACATACCAGCCATCTTCAACATCCAGAGGAACAATCGCAGGATATTCTTTGTAACTTCCTGACTCATAATAGATTAATTCAGCGTTCAAATAACCATTTTCAAAATCTCCTGAATCATATTTCTTAAAATAAACATTTAAAGGATTAGAATTAACTTTTCCAGTTTTCTCATTTTTTTCTTCATAAATTGTTAAAAGTTTTTTAGAAACATCAACAGAATAAGTTGCCTTAACAACACCTTTTGAGTTACTTTCCGCTGAATAAACAACCAAATAACTCTCTCCGTAATTCTTGCTGGTTACAAGTGCAACATATTCATTATCTCCAATCTCAGCGCTTCCAGTCGCAAACTTATAATTTTTTTTGTATTCTGAATTTCCAAAGGTATCATGAGAGGTTATTTTAATTTCAGTTGTCTTTGTTTCGCCAATATCCATAATAAAACTATTTTCCAAACCACTTGAAATTTTCAAATCCTGAGCAGCAGTATAACTTTGTGCATTAACAACCAAATCACTTAAAGCAGAATACAAACTATCTTGATAAAAAGTTTTTTCATCAGAACCACTTCCAGCATTTGAATAAAGTTCTGCATAAAGTTGTATCTCCTTCAAATCCTGTGCATCATAAACACCAGAACTAATTGCTTCATTCTCTGCCAAAAGTTCCCGAATCTCTGAAATAGAAATTTCATCTCCGCTTTCACCGGATTTTGTTAATTCAGAAACATCCAAATCCGCTAAATCTTTTGAAACATCTGAAGAAAGTTTTTGCGTAAAAAGAGTTTTATTAATAACACCATTAGTTGATGAACTTTCCTGCAACTCCTTAATAATTGAATTTTTCTCTTCTATAACACCTTGCATTTCATCAACTTGAGCATCAATTGCATTTGCATTTTCAAAAAAACAAT
>CAYXDU010000045.1:0-1971 GCA_964463895.1 Candidatus Woesearchaeota archaeon
GATTTATTGTTTTATTTTTAGGGTTAGTTGCTTCAGTCTCACTTTCAGAAATTAAACAAGAAAATGCAATATTCTTACTAATGGATAATATATTACCCCCTGTTTTGGTTGGAATTGGGTTTGCAGCAATTTTAGCAGTAATTATGTCTTCAATAGATAGTTTGCTTATTGGAGGTTCAACAATAATTTACAGAGCTATGTTCAAAAAGAATCAATTTGAATCAAAAAAAGAAATTTTTTATGCAAGATTAATAACTGGTTTATTTGGTTTAGTGGGGTTTTTATTAGCGTTTATTATTCCAAACATAATTACTTTATCTTTACTAGTTACATATCTTGCTTTAATTTTTGTTCCCCCAATTATTGCAGGAATTTATTTCAAAAAAACATCTTCAAATGCAAGTTTCTATTCAATTATTATTCCAACTATTATTTTATTCATCCTGTTTCCTTTTGTAAAAGAGAATACCTTTATAATTACCTCTCCTTTAGGAATTTTGATGATAATATTTTATGACAAGTTATTTAAGAAAAAAATTATACCCTAAAAAAATATTCAAAACCTCTTTAAACTATAACAAAAACTAAAAACCATTTTTCTTTTCTTGTTTATGTACAAACTTCTTACAGCAAATTCAAAAACAGAAAAAATTCTTAGAAAATATATTCAACAAAACTCAAAAATAAAAAATAGACTTGATAAATTAAGAATTAATCCCCATAAAGAAATTGGTGCGCATTCTCTTCATGGAAAATTAAAAGGAAAATGGGCTTGTTGGCTTGGTTCAAATATAAGAGCAATTTATATAATAAATGAAAAAACTAAATCAATAATTGTAGAAGCTATTGGAACACATAAAATTTACTAATACTTAAATTCCTTAATTTTTCTTTTTTTAATATTTTTTTCACTTGCTTTAATCTGAGCCATTAATTCTTTATCATTAAGAATTTCATTTTCTTCTAACATTTTTATTTTTTCCCGAAGAGCTTCACGAATAAATTCTGCTTTAGTCATATAATGATATTTTTTCATTATTTTATTTATTGCTAATAAAAAATTTGGTTCAAGTTTTAAACTTACATTTTCCATTGTAATACTAAGTAGTATTAAGTGGTATTTAAACTTTTCTAATAAAAATCAACCCACGTTCCTTCTTCATCAATTTCATTTCCTTTATGTTTTATAACTCCAAAAAACTTTTTTCCTGAATTTAACCATTCATACATTTTCTTGTCTCCGGGATTTGACGGAACCCTCTTAACTTTATCTAATGAAACTGTTCTTGGAATTCCTTCATCACTTTTCTTTGGTTTGCCTTTAAATTCTGTTGCATAAAAAATATAAACAACAAAATTATCTGGATTTTTCCAGTTATCAAAAGTTCTATCTTTATTATCAAACAAAATAATTCCTCTTAAAACAGGATTCAAAATCCCAATTCCTGTTTCCTCAAATGTCTCACGGATAACTGATTTCAATCTTCCACGAGGATTATTCAAACCTTTCTCATCATTATTAAGTTTTCCACCAGATAAAGTAAAATAACCAGAATTAGGATCATCTTTTCTCTCTGGTTTTTCAATCATCAAAACATTTCCATTCTTAGAAACAAGATACATCATAGTGCCGTATTTCATAAAAATATTTTGTAAAAATAATTAATAAGCATTTGTTTGATTCAAAATATACATTCAATCCAAATACAAAATCCTTTCTGAGAAAGCAAATTGCCAAAGCGTATGGCTAATCGCACACCGACAATACCTTTATAAATAAAAAATTTCTATAAACTCCATGGTAACAGCAAAAAAACCAGCAAAGAAAAAGAAATCTTCATATAAAATCCAAAATATTGTTGCAACAGCGTCGCTGGGAAAACCCGTGCCTTTGACAAAACTTGCACGAACTCAGCCAAATACTGAATACAATCCTGAAACTTTTCCTGGTTTGGTTTTAAGAATTAAAGA
>CAYXDU010000045.1:2071-5067 GCA_964463895.1 Candidatus Woesearchaeota archaeon
GTTTACAAATTAATTGAACCAACTGCAACTTTTTTGCTATTCAGCAACGGAAAACTTGTCTGTACTGGGACAAAAAACAAACAGCAACTTGAGGACTCAATGAAACAACTTTTGAAAAACGTCAAGACAGCGTTGAAAAATTATAAATAAATTATCTCTTAAAAATCTCATAAGCAATTAAGCCTATTGTAGAAGCATAAAAAATATATTTAGTGGCATCAAAAGAAGTTCCAACCAATTTATTAAATTTTGATTGAATAGATCCAAGCCCTAAACCATAATTAACGCCTTCCATAAAATCTCTACATCCAGTAAGATGAAAGTCCATCCTAAGAAAATTTTCTAAAGTAAATCTTGTTCTTGGATGTTCCTTTATTTGATGTTCTTCAATTTCCATACAAATCAAATAAAATAATTATTTATAAAAATTTTGTCAATAGAGAATATAGTTAACTTAATATTAAATAATGCAAATTTTTTAAAAAAGAGGTGGTATCTTAATCAAAAACTATTTAACTTCTAATTTATTTTTCAAAATATGATAAAATTAATTATTGACAAACTTCCAAGAATAACTAAAAACAGAAAAAAGCTTGAAGAAATTCTTGAAGTTAAAATAACAAATCGCGGAAAAGAAATTTATATTGAAGGCAAAGCAGAAAACGAATTTATTGCAGAAAAAGTTATTCAGGCCTTGGACTTCGGGTTTCCTTATGCAGTTGCAACTGAAATAAAAACAGAAGATTTAATGTTTGAAATTCTTAATATAAAAGAACACACAAAACAAAAAAATCTGGAAAGAGTTCGCGGAAGGATTATCGGAACAAAAGGAAAAACTCTGAAAACACTTTCTGATTTAACAAACTGCTACTTAGAATTAAAAGAAAACGAACTTGGAATTATTGGCGAACCAGAATTAATAAAAACTGCACAGGACGCAATCATTTCTTTAATTCAGGGCTCAAAGCAGGGAAATGTTTATGCTTACCTTGAAAAACACCAGCCCGCACCTTTAGTTGATTTGGGGTTGAAAAACAAAAAGAATAAACTTTAAATAACAAATTTATCTCAGATTTTAATGACCCGGTAGCTCAGTTGGTCAGAGCGAACGGCTGTTAATAATTCCATCATAGAAACCGTTAGGTCGCAGGTTCGAGTCCTGCCCGGGTCGTTTCAAAACATTTTTAACAAAGATTTCTTTTGGAATTTCATGAAAAAACAAAAAGTTCTCCTTGCAATGTCCGGAGGCGTTGACTCATCAGTTGCAGCTTTACTTCTAAAAAAACAAGGTTATGAAGTTATCGGAGCATTTATGAAAAACTGGAGCGATACAAAAGACCCCTTAACAAATCAATGTGCCTGGCGAGGAGAAAGAAAATTCGCATTAAAAATCGCAGCACAATTAAACATCCCATTAATAACCCTTGATTTTGAAAAACAATACAAATCAAAAGTTGTAAAAAAGATGTTTGAAAAATTCAAAAAAGGAATTACACCAAATCCAGACATTGACTGCAATCAAAAAATAAAATTTCCTCTGTTAATAAGAGAAGCAAAAAAACGCGGAATAAGTTTAATTGCAACAGGACATTATGCGCGAATTAGAAAAAACAAAAAAGGAATTTATGAATTACTCAGAGGAAAAGACAAAACAAAAGACCAGTCATATTTTCTTTACAAAATAAAACAATCAGAATTAAAACACACTTTGTTTCCAATTGGAAATTACACAAAATACCAAATCCGTGAAATTGCAAATAAAAATAAATTTCCAAATTACAATAAAAAAGGAACAGTTGGAATTTGTTTTATAGGAAAAATAAATTTCAAAGATTTTCTAAGAAAAAAAATCTCTCCCAAATCGGGAAATGTTTTAGACCCAGAAGGAAATATAATTGGAAAACACGACGGAATTTTTTATTATACAATCGGCGAGAGATTAGGCCCAAGATACGGCTTTGAAATTTCGCGTGATTACATGATAAATAAAAAAATCAAAAATAAATCTATTAACTTAAACAAAAAAATCCCGCGAAGCGAAGCGAGCGCAAATTCGCCGAAGGCGCTAGGGCGGGTGGGCGGGAATAATCTCCCCAAAAACCAAAAATTCCAAAAATGGTATGTAGCTCGTAAAAATCTCAAGACAAATACAATAATTGCAGCACCAGAAAATCATCCCTTAAATTTCAGAAAAAATATAATTGCAAAAAATCTTTATTTAATATCAGATAAAAAAGAAAATTTCAAAAATAAAAAAACAAATGTATTTTCAAGAATCCGCCACGTCGGAGAATTACTTCAAAGCAAATTATTTTACGAAAATGGAAAATGGAAAATAAATTTAAATAAAGCAATAACAGGAGTTTCAGAAGGACAAGCAATTGTTTTATACAAAGGTGAAAAATGTTTAGGCGGAGGAGAAATTTCATTCTAAATATTGCCTCTTTTAGTTAATTATAAATCAAGTAAATATCTACAAAAAATTTACACCTTAAATTTAATTCAATGAAGAAATCTGCTAAATGCAATATTATTTCGCGACGCAAAGCGAGTGCATTTTTGAGCGAGTGATAACGAGCGAATAAAAAACAAAAACAATTTAAACTTCTCTTTCCTCATAAAAAAATGTTAGACAAAATAATCCAATCACGAAGAAGCATTAAAAAATACAAATCAAAAAAACCTGACTGGCGTGTCATCTTGGATTGCATTGATTCAATGCGATATGCACCAATGGCAGGAAATAGTTTTTCATTAAAATTCGTTTTGGTTGACAATCCGCAAATAATTGAAAAAATTTCTGAAGCAGCAGAACAAAATTTCATTTCAAAAGCACAATACGTTTTGATTATTTGCTCTGATGAAAAAAGAACAAAAATTGCTTATGAAGAACGTGCAGAAAAGTATCTAAGACAGCAGGCAGGAGCAGCAATTCAAAATTTCCTTCTCAAACTTACAGAAGCAGGTTTATCAACAAATTGGGTCGGGCATTTTTA
>CAYXDU010000046.1:0-5029 GCA_964463895.1 Candidatus Woesearchaeota archaeon
AATTCTCTTTTTTTGGCATAGTTTATTGTGGAAAAAGGATTATATTAATTTTTTGGAAGAAGGAAATTTGTTTGCTCCAAAGTCGCTCAATTAATGTCCGCTCCACAATTGCTAAACACAGATTGCTCCACTAAAGAAAAATGATAGTGCGATAAAATTTTCAAATCGTTTGTTCAATTTGTCAAAGTATAAATAGATTAATTATTAAGTAAAACTCGACATACCATGAGCTTTTTTGTATAAGTCAAATAAACTGAAAGCGGTTTCAACTGCTTTTGTTGATGCTGTTTTTCTAAAAAATTCTTTTTCATACCAATTGTCTTTTTCAATGTTTTCTAAGTTTTTTTCTTTATTTTGTATTTTTTCTTTAGGTTTTTCCTGCTTGTCATAAACACCGAACAATGCTAAAAAAGGGTTTGATTGGTCTTTTGGTTTTTTATTTTCTTTTTCTTCTTCAGGTTCTTCGTTTAGATAATAATCAATGTCTTCTTTTAATTGTGCAATGCTTTCATCTGTTGCGCCTTCAACTAAACTTAAAACATCTCCAATGTCAGAATCATTTAATTCTTTGTCAAGTTTTGCAAGTTCGTCGTCGTTTAAGGCATATGCTTTGAATGAAATTTCTGCTCTGCCGCCGAATGAGAAATGTCCGCCTTGCTGGATTTTTTGGGGGATTCCCCTAAAACGGAATTGCACTAAAATACAAGAGTAATAATCACGTTTGAATTTTCTCAGGAATTTTTCTTTTGCAAAATCCCGAGGGAATTCGCCTTCAAGTGCAAGAGCTTTTGAGTCAAGTTTATTTTTTCCCAAAAGAGTTAATTCAAGAATCATTGTATCAAAGACCTTTATGAAATCCGGTGCCCTGCTTTGATCTTTTTGTTCAAGTTCCATTGCTGCTTTCAAATACGGCTTTGCCCAACGAGAATAAATCTGCAAACTTTTCAGCTGGCTTCGCAAATATGTTTTTTCAATTTCATAACGTTTTTTTAATTCTCTTTCTGATTGGGAAATCCATGAATTAAATTCCTGAATTCTTGGTTTTAAGATTCTTTTCACTCTTTCATTTAAGTCAAGTTTTTCAACATCTTTTTCATCTTTTGCAGCGAGGAAAGCGTCAAGCAAAGTCACGAAACCTGCCTGAGTCAGAGCCATTGCTTTTACTGAAGAGTTTCCTTTTTGCATATCAACTTTGTCAAGCCAGATTTGTTTTAATGAAAGTCGTGCAGCGTCGCGGGTTGCACTGTCATTGGAGTTTAAACCTTCGTAACTTTCCAGACGAATTCTGAAATCACGCAAATCATAAATTAAATTTAATACACTTCTTAGAACTGTGTTTATGTCTCCTAATAATTTTGAACCTTGCTGTTGCATTATTGCTGACCTTTGTCCCATTTCACCAAAGTGTCCTGAGCCAGGTGTTGAAGAAAAATTGTCAATTAGTTTTTCTGGATTTAAACCAAAACTTTCCATTAAATCAAGAATGAAAAAATAAACCGGCTCAAGTCCTTCTGAAGGCGAGTCATACATTAAATTGTGCTCTGCATCAGGTCCGTTTTTATATTTTGGATTTATTTCTGCAATCATCTCAGAAATTGTTTTTACCTCTACCATATTAAATTAAATGTTTTCCTATTTATTAAAGTTTTTATTTGTGAAAGAGGGCTAAATTTTTATTTATATTGCAAACAACAAAAATTTAAAAAGATTTGATTGTTTGTTTTTTTAATGGGTTTGTTTAAAAAAAAGAAAAAGGATTTTGTGGATTTGGGAGAGCATTATCGAAAGCAGCAGGAAAAGCAAAATGCTTTGCGTGAAGGAATGTCGTCGGGAGTTTCAGAAAATTCTTCAGAAAATTCTGGTTCAGGAGGAATGTTTGGGATTTTTGGAAGTGCAGATGTTGCTTCAACTTCTTCAGGTTCAGGCAGTGATTCTTCGTCAGGATATGCAGATTTCTCAAATTCAGAAAATCCTATTGGAGGAATGAATGAACGAAGAAAAAAATTAACTAAACGAATTTTAGATATGACTGATAAAATTGAGGACTTGTCTAACCAGATTTACCGGTTACAGCAAAGAGTTGAAGTTCTTGAAAGAAAAGCAGATGTCAACAGAGGATACTAATGAAAGATAAAGGACTTTTGATTTTTGTGGTAGGGGTTTTTTTATTTTTAGTTATTTGCTCTTTTTTTGTATTTGCTCTCTTTGATTTGCAGAAGTCAGATGAAAAGTTTTATATTGAGAATAATTCCGGAAAAATTTCCTGTGAAAATGATTTGAGTTGTGATGATGGAAATTCATGTACTTTAGATTATTGCAATGAAATGAATAATTGTGTTAATTCAGATGTTGTTTTATGTTATCATAATGATGGTTGCTGTCCAAATGGATGCACGCCGGAAAATGATAATGATTGTTAATGTTTTAAAAACATTTATTAATGTAAATTATTTATTAATCTCATGAAAAGAGGTTTATCGACAATAGTTTCTACATTATTAATTCTATTACTTGTTTTCGTTGCTGTTGGAATACTTTGGGTTGTTGTAAGAAATGTTGTGATGCAGGGAACAGAGCAGGTTTCATTGGGAAAATTCACATTGGATTTGGCAATTGACCAGGTTCAGTTAAATAATGAAACAAATTCAATTTTAATTAAAATAAAAAGAAATCTTGGTGATGGAGAATTTGTTGGAATAAAAGTGATAGTTTTTGATGAAGATAATTCTGAGATTTTTACAATCAATGGCTCTTTGAAGGAATATGAGAGGAAAAGTTATGAATTTATTTTGGAATTAATTGATGTTGATAATATAAAGAAAATTCAGATTGCTCCTGTATTTAGATTGGAATCAGGAAAAGAAGTTGTTGGTGATGTAAAAGATACATGGGAGAAATCTGAAAGTTTTTCTGGAAGTTATATTGCAGAAAATGAATGGATACCTGAATGTTATAATAGTTCAGAATGTGATGAAGGATATGAATGTGTAGATTATTATTGTGTTTTAGAAGGTTGTGAATCTGAGAGTTCATGTGCTTTGGAAACTTGTGTTGGGAGTGTTTGTTCTGATTTGTGTGGGAATAATTTTTCAGGGCAGTTGCAGCCAAATTGTCCGTCGCTGTATTATGGTGAAGCACCAAATGGTTGTGGTTTTTGTAATTGTCCTTCTGGTTACACAGCGTCGGGAAGTGCGTGTGTTTTGGATGGGAGTTGTACAAATGGTGCTACTCAAAGTTGTACAATTTTGTATGGTATTGGAACCCAAACTTGTAGTTCAGGCGAATGGGAAATCTGTACTGTTGTAAGTTGCAATTTTGGTTATATTATTTCAGGAAATTCATGTGTTCCTCAACAGAGTGGTGAGGAATTTCTTGTTTATCAGCGATGGGATTTTGAGAATAGGGAAGTTGGCATATATACAGAAGAGATGGTGCGCGAAGATTTTGATGTAAGGAATACTTGGATGCATGGAGAAAATAGTCAAATTAAAAATGATGTGATACACGGCACTCCGACAAAGGTTGCGGCGTCTAATTTTCCAATACCTCCGCTAGGTGAAAATTGCTATGATACTCCTGATGAAGCCGGTTATAGATGGAGTGGCATTCAGATAAAAGCATATTTGGATACCTCAGTGGCAGAACCAAGATGTAGGGAGTTATATTTTACATGGAATGGAAAATGGACTAATCATGCTGTAGCATCTCTTGGCGCCATGAAGATACCTGGATTAAGAGGATATCCTGAAGTTGGTTTTGATGATGCAGGAGATATGAGCAAGGGTTTCTACGCAACAATGTTAAATCAGGATCATCGAATTTATGCGTATCATTATGATCACACGCCACAGGCTCAGAGAGCGGCCATGGAAGAGAATAATGTTGTTAGCTACCCGACCTTGCCTTGGGCGAGCCATACATATGATGGTAATTATGACTTTCTTATTGTACCAGGCACGTGGTACACTTTTTCTCAGAGGCTTGTACTCAATTCCTTTACGGATGGTGTACCAAACTATGATGGTATCAATGAAATGTGGGTTGACGGACACTTAATTTATCAAGAAACCGAACTTTATCTAATAGGATATGAAGATAGATGCATAGATGGCACGACTGTATCGGCATTTTCAAACTATTGCCCTTCGGAAGTGGGTGAGGTAAGATTAGACAATGTGGTAACGTGGGTTAATGTCAATGATCCAACTTATGGGACAAGAGAGTTGCATGATATTGATGAGATATTGGAAACTCCGATTGATCCATAAGTAAATATTTATTTGACAACATTAAAAGAAGAATACATTTATTTTGATGATTTTATTCTTTAATCTTATTTTTAAAGTGTTTTGCCTTAATCTTCCAGACAATTTTCACAAACCATAGAACCATTTGATTCTGTGAGCATTCCGTAATTTCCGCATTCTTCACAAACACCTTCATAAGATTTTATTTCTTTGTTTTCTTTTTTTGCTTTTTCTACAAGTTTTAATTTTCTTGTTTCTTCACGGATTTTTGCGAATTCTTCAAATTCAGGATAAAATTCAGGATTGAAATTTAATATGTCCCTTATAGTTATTAATCCAACAAGTTCTTTTTCATGGATTACTGGAAGACGTTCGAATTTTAGTTTTTTCATTTTTTCAAATGCTTCTTTTATTGTCGCTGAAGGTTTTATTGTTGCGATTTTTCTTGGCGAGATATCTATTGCCCGAATTTTTGAGAGGTCTTTTGACGAGGTTTTGATTAAAGCCCAGAGAATGTCGTGCATTGAAATTATGCCAAAGAGTTTCTTTTTTTCAGCGAGAATTAAACTTCCTGTTCGTTTTTTCACGAGTTTTTTTGCACATTCCAGCAGATTAGTGTCTGGTTTTGCAGTTATTGGTTCGTGCGTCATGACATCAGAAACTAAAATTGTACGCATAATTATACACGTTTTTTCGGCTTATAAAAGTTATTTACTACTCAGAAATATAATTCATTACAATAATATTTATATATGGAATGGAAGTGGGAGAATTATGGAAAA
>CAYXDU010000047.1:0-4970 GCA_964463895.1 Candidatus Woesearchaeota archaeon
ATGTTGATGCTGGACAAATGAGTTTTAACTTAACAACATCTGATGATGACACTGGTATTGTTACAATTGATATTTCAGCTACTTCAGGTGATGTATATACAGATAGAATTGTAACTGCAGAAGGTATGCAAATAATGTTGCCAGTAATTTGTATTACAAATAGTACTCACTGTACTGCACAAAATAATGCAGGTTATGGTTATATTAATCCAAATCTTCTTAACACAACTGGTGTAGCTAATGCTACTCAAATTTCTGCACCTGTGAGTTTAAGTCTTAATGTAACTGAAGAAGATTCTGATGGAGCAATAGCAAATGCTGCTGCATTCCAAATGAATTTAACTGTAGATTCTGCTGAAGGTATTGAAGTAATTAGTTTAGTAAACATGACTACTCGTGAAACAGGTGATGACACTGATGTTTATGAAGGTTATATGGTTTCACCATTAGCTACAAAAGTAATGCATGATAAACCTACAAGTGGATTAAATGATTTAGATATAATCTACCATGGATCTGAATCTTTTGTAGATGTTTATGTTGCTGAAAGTAGTGTTACTGTTACAAGTGCAGGTACTAGCTCGTTAGGTAATGTGATTGTTACAGATGCAGAAATTAGTTCAGTTGCTACTAAGAACTTAATTGTTGTTGGTGGAAGTTGTATTAACTCAGCTGCTGCGACTTTGGTTGGTGGTGCTTATTGTGGTGCTGCATGGACTGAAGCAACTGGCGTTGGAGCAGGACAATTCCTGATTAAAGGATACGCAAGTTCAAGTTTAACTAGCAAGATGGCTTTGCTTGTTGCTGGTTATGAAGCTGCTGATACTGTAAATGCTGCAACATTCTTAGTAAATCAAAAACCAGATACAAGTGTAGGTGGTATAGGAACAACTAGTACTGCTGATCTTATGGCGTTTGAATAAATCCATTTTTATTTTTTTCTTTCTTTTTTATTTTTTTAAGAACTTAGTGCTAACTAAATTAAATAAAAGAACCGCAATGAAATGAGGACCAAAATCTTGATTTTAAGTTTTTCTTTTATTTTTTTAAATGAATTAGCCGGAGGTAAATAAAACATAGAAAGTTATTTAAATAATCAAAGAATTATACAAACATGAAATCTTTTACTGCAATTATTAAAAAAGGCGAAGAACAATTTGTTTCTTTATGTCCGGAATTAGATGTTGTTAGCCAAGGATATACAATTGAAGAGTCATTAGCAAATTTAAAAGAAGCTGTTGAATTATATCTTGAAGAAATGGGTGTTCCTGAAGATTTCCTAAAAAAAGACACCATAATTGTAAATTTCGAGGTTCCGATAAATGGACAAACTTCCCAGATTATCGGGTAAAAAACTTGCAAATATTCTATCCAAACAAGGTTTCAAAGTTATTCGTCAAAAAGGAAGCCATATGTTCATGAGACACAAGGACGGCAGAACAACTGTTGTTCCACATCACAAAGAAATAGACAGAGGCACGCTTCTTGAAATAATAAGACAAATAAAATTAACAAGAGATGAATTTTTGGAATTAACTTAAATTAAATTTGTTGAAAAACTTTTTATACTAAAGAAAATTATCTAAAATTATGCGTAGAATAAAATCAAAAAAAGAAGAATCTAAAAAAGAAAAAAGAAATCAAATAATTTTAGTGGTTATTTTGGTTGTGGTTTTATTGGGGAGCACTTTTGGAGTTGTTGTAAATTCATTTGGTAAATCTGATTCTAAATCAAATAACAAAATAAATTATGAAGGAAGTGAATTTATTTATCAAAATGGTTTTTGGGTTTTTGAAGTTGAAGAATTTGTTTTTTATTTTTTGAATACACCTTATGAAACAGAAGGAGTTGTTGTTAAAAACAATGTTTCAAAAAAAATTTCAGATTATTATAATGTTCCAGTTTATATTTATTCAGAAAATTCAGACGCTGAAATAGAGATTTACAGGAATTTGTATTCACTGGCTGAAAGAATTCAGGAGACATGTGTAGAAGGAATTGAATGTTCAGATGAAACACTTCCGGTAAAAACCTGTGAAAATAATTTAATAATTATTCAGGAATCAGAAACTAATGAGGTTATTCAAAGAAGAAATTGTGTTTATATTTATGGGGAAAAAGAAAACTTAATAAAGACAAGTGACGAATTCTTGTTTAGATTATTGAATATAAAATAAAATGGCTAAAAAAAAGAGCAGTAAAAAAAAGAATTTAAAGGAAGAGAAAAATGTGGAAGTTTTTGAAGTTGAAGGAAAAGATAAAAAAGTAAAAGAAATTGTGAAAAAATCTGCACCAGAAGAAGAACATGCGACAAAAGCAGAATTGAAGAAACAGCAAAAACAACTTAAGAATATTTTTTTGGTTTTTGGTTTTATTGTTTTGATTTTTATTTTGGTTTTTGCTGGATTGAGAATAATCAGGATATCTTATTATGAAAATGTAAAATTTGAAACAGTTCAGGAAGGAGAATTAATTTTTTATAATACAAAAGTTCCGTTGTTTACTGAAGATGGAAATTACTATAATGATTATAATTTTTATTTGAGAACAAAACCAAGTGATTTAAAAAAAGTTCCTTTTGAAGGTGAATTGTCTTTGATGAAAGGTTATACAATAAATATTACAGAAGAATTAAACTGCGAAGGTTATGGAACAATTGCTCTTGCAAATTTAATTCAGCAATACAAACTTTTGGGAATAATTTATATTAATGATGAAAATGCATCCTGCGACGCTGAGAGCAGATATAATTATTTTGAAATAAAAGTTAGTAATGAAACAAAAATTGTTCAGAGAGGGAATTCCACCTGTTATGATATTTATGTAAAGGATTGCGAGATAATTCCTGCAACTGAAAAAATCATGGCAGAGAATTTTGTTATGATAAAAGATTTAGAAATTACTGTTTAAGTTTGTAAAGAAATTTTAAATCAGAATAAAAGGGTATGCCTTTTATTTTATATTTTTTAACCTGAATAAACCAAATTAAAATTACAAAAACTATGCTTCCCAAATACCAGAAAAATTGATGAGCAAGATTTGCCCACGAAAGTTTTTCAATAAATAAAACACCTATAATAAAAATTCTAAGAATGTTTATAATTAAAAAAGCAAAATAAGAAATCAAAAGAAGTTTTAATCGTTTTTTTAATTTTATATTTGGAACAGAAAAATTCAAAATTGTTAAGAGCAAATAAGCTGAACCTGCAATACATGCTCCGATAATTTTAAGGGAAATAAATGTTCCGGGAAATTTTATTATGTCTCCAAACAGAGAAGTGTAATAAAAGATATCAAATAAAAAATATGAAGGATAAATTGTCAAAGGTTTGAAGATAAAATAAAATATCTGAATTCCAAAAATAGAAAGCAAAACCAGAACAGAATATCTTAAAAAAATGTCTTTTAATTTTGATTTTATTTTTTTATTCATTAATTAAGTAATGAAAAATGGTTTAAATATTTTTAGAGATTGAATTTTGAGTAGTCAATATTCTCTTCAGACAAAATTTCTTCATCTCCTGTCCAACCATTCATTTTTGGGTCATAGAAAAATTTAGGTCTTTTTCCTTCGTCAAACAACAAAGCATAAGCGACGGGATAATCAGAAGATTTAATAGAATCATTCTCAAATTTTACTGGGGATATTTCAACTACATCTATCATTGAATCATTATCAATATCATATCTAAAAACATCTAAAAAATGATTTTCATCAAAAATCAAACAAGTATAATCCACTATAACTTTTTTATCGTTATAATTCCTGAATTTTCCTGGAAGAAAATCCTGAGATTTTATTGGTGAACAGAGAGAGAGAGAGCAAAGATGTTACTGCTAAAGGTAAAACCAGTTTGTTAAATAAATTTTTCATTTTAAATTATTAAAATTACTTTCTTCTTGCAATTCTCACTGCAATAATGATTATCACAATTACAAAAATTATGTCAAGTAAAATAATCCCCCAGACATACCAATTACCTTCATTAATTGCAAATCCTGTTATTCCCAAGAATCCTGAACTGCCTTCAATAGGAACTGAAACAGGCTGGCTTGCTATAAGCTGGCTGTCTGAAAGAACATCAAGAGTAAATAATTGGTCTCCCTGAATTCCTTTTTTAGTATTGAATGTAATAAGAACATCTGCTGAATTTCCTGAATTAATAGTTACTGAACTTTGTGATAATTCATAAGAATCAGCCCACCCATTGTATCCTGCAATGTTAATTAAATAAGTTGCAGATTTTGCTCCTGTGTTTGTTAAAGTTGCTTTAACTGTTAAAGGTTGTCCTGCTTTTCCTCCTTCATAAAGAGTTGCATTAACTTTAACTTTTGCAGCTGAGCAATCTCCAACTACTGTAAAAGTTTGTGAAAATGTAGAAAGTTCGTCGTCATTATCTGCTTCATAAATATCTCCGTCTTCATCTAAAACAAAAAACTTAATTGAATAAAGTCCTTCTTCAGTATCTTCAGGAAGTTCTAAATTCAAAGAAAATTCTTCTTTATCAAAATCCTTTTCAAGTTCTTCAATTTCAATATATTCTTCAATATCCAAATCAGGAATTACAATTTTCACATCAATATCATCCTGGTCTTTTGAACCAATATTCCAAACTTCTCCTGAAATCTGAAGTTGTGAATTACATGAAATTGAATTCGGCATTTCTAAATTTTTTAAGATTACAAAATCTTTTTCAATAATTACTTCAAAGTTTTCAGTATCATAAACGCAAGTTTTTTCATTGTTATAAGAAGAACTTGAATCATCAACTGTTCCTGTTGCACGAACATAAAGTTTAATATTTCCTGTATCTAACAAATCTTCAAAATCATCTAAATCCACACTCTTATCAAGTGTGAAACTGAAAGTTATTGTTTCATCTTCGTCTTCATCTAAATCAAATTCATCTTCATCATCAACTTCAAATAACCATTGTTCATTTTCTTCATCATAAAGCCCCCATTCAAT
>CAYXDU010000048.1:0-3243 GCA_964463895.1 Candidatus Woesearchaeota archaeon
GGTTATGAATGACGAAATTAAAGCATCTGAAGGAATTGAACTTTTGTATAAAAATGATTTTAATGAATATACTTTGAGCCAGATTTTGAGTGTTGGTGTTATGGGCATGAAAAAAAATAAGAGGATTGTTCCGACGCGATGGAGTATAACTGCTACGGATGATATGATTGCAAAGTCGCTTTGGAGAAAAGTTAAGGAAAATAAATGGCTTGAGGATTATGAATTATTTTACGGCGAGTTTATGGGAAATCAATATTTGATTATGCTGATGCCTGGTGTCTGGAGTTATGAATTGTTTGAGTTTTATTTGCCGAATAGTTCGTGGAATCCTTCTGCTGAAATTAAAGCAGCGACAGATATGGAGAATTATTCTGGCAGGAAAAGTTATGCTTTTAATACTGTCGGAGGTTATTATGCTGCGCGACTGCCGATTTTGGAGTATTTGAATTCTATTAACAGACAGGCGAAAGTTTTGGCTTTGAGAATTGAAACACCGTCGTATTGGGCTGCTTTGGGAGTTTGGGTTGTGCGGGAATCAGTAAGAAAAGCATTGCAGAAAAAAATGAAATTTGATTCTCGTGAAGAACTTGTTGAAAGTGTCAAGAAAATTGGAAATGTAAAATATAATTTTGATTTTTCAGATGTTTTGGGAAAGAGCAAAGTTTTGCGTGAAGATAAAACGCAGAAAAATTTGGGTGAGTGGATTTAGTTATCAACCGAAAATTCTAACCATAACACTTAAAAGTGTGTGTTTTTTGGACTTTCCATGACAGTTAAGAACGGAGATAAAGTTTCTGTAGAATACGAGGGCAAGTTTGACTCTGGTGAAGTTTTTGATTCAACTTCTCACGGCGACCATTCGCATCCTTTGGATTTTGTTGTTGGTGAAAATCATGTTATCAAGGGTTTTGAAGATGCTGTGCTTGGAATGAAAGTTGGAGAAGAAAAAGAAATTTCAATTAAGCCCAAGGAAGCTTATGGTGAAAGAAAAGAAGAGTTGGTTCGGGAGTTTGACAGAAAACAGATTCCTTTGAAAGAAGAGCTCAAGGTCGGAATGATTTTAGGGTTTAATGCTCCGAATGGACAGCAGTTTCCTGCGACAATTACAAAAGTTAGTGACGATAAAATTACTTTTGATTTGAATCATCCTTTAGCAGGAAAGCAATTGAATTTCAAGATTAAATTAGTAAAAATAAATTAAAAATAAAAAGCAGGGGAATTAATTCAAGGAATTAACTATTTCTTTTTTGCCTTTTTTGCCTTTTTTGCCATTTACTTCACCCCCTATTAAATGAATGCAATTTCATTGCACTAAAGTTTTTAAATTCTTATCGTACTTTTTTGAGGACGAAATTTTTTAGAATAAATTATCACCTCTTTTGATTTTGAGAAAATTTATATAATCTCTTTTTTAATTTATATTATGAAGATTGTTTTTACCTTGCATGCTTTAGATAGGATGAATAAAAGAAAAATTTCTAAGGAAGAGGTTATTGATATTGTTCGCTTTCCTGAGGAGATTTTGAAGAAAAAAGGCAAATATTATGCTAAGAAAAATATTATTCGGGCGAATGTTGAGGTAATTTATGAGAAAGAAAATTATATAAAGATAATAACCATTTATTATTTGTAGAAAATGAAAATAACTTTTGATAAAGAAGCAGATGCAGTTTATATTGAAACTAGCGAGGCAGAGTTTTCTGGTAATAGGAAAATTGACGATGAGACAATTATAGATTTGGATGAAAACGGGAAGATTATAGGAATTGAACTTTTGAATGTTAGTGAGAGGATGTCTCCTAATTTTTTGTCAGATATTCAAATTCAGAATTTGGTTCTTTCTGAAAATGATTCTATGGATTCTTAGTTTTCAAAATTGTAAAAATAAAAAAATAAAAAATTGTTTAATTTATCGTTGATAAATTAAAATCTTCTTCTTTGTCCACTGTCTCTGTTCCCGCCAAAACTTCTTCTTGGTCCGTCACGATTTCCACCAAAATCTCTTCTTGGTCTTCGTGGCGCATCAGGATCCATTGGCTTAGCTTCTGAAACTTTTAATTCACGACCTTCAACTTCTTTTCCATTGAATTCCTGGATTGCTTTTTTTGCAGATTCATCATCTTCAATTGTTACAAAACCAAAACCCTTGGAACGTCCGTTGAATTTGTCTGTGATAAGAACAATTTCTGAAGTTTCATAACCTGAGAAAAGTTCTTTAAGTTTAGATTCATCAACACTAAACGGCAAATTACCTACGTATATTTTCATTTTATCCTCCTTACACTTATATGAATTTGAAAGAAATAGAAATTATCTGCTTCCTTACTGATTTAACTAACATATTATTTTGAGAATTTGGGGGGTTTTAAATGTTTGTGTTTTGAGATTTCAAATATTCTTTGGAAGTTAAAACCTCTATTTCTGAAAGTGAATAATTTTTTTGATGGAAATTATTAACTGCATTTAGTGCAGCTTCATCTCTTGAAACAAGTTTGTTGTTGCTTAGATATTTTTTTGATTTGGGACAATAATGAAAAAAGGGGATGCCTTCTCCTTCAGGTGCAAAAGGAGATTTTACAATTAAATTTCTTGTTTTAAGTTGTTCTTTTGGATGTTCTGGGCAGTATGGTGGTGAATAAAAAAGATTTGTTGTCATTTTAATTTAAGTTGTGTTTTGGATTATTTAAAAATTGTTGTGCTTGAATTTAATCTTTTGGTTTAACTTTCCCCTTGAAATTTTGAATGCCCGCATTCCCCTCGCAAGAACTGAAATGCTCGCCTTTAGGTTGTTAAACCAAGTTTCAATCTAAATCTTATTTTTCAGTTTTTTATTTTCTATTTTTCGCCCAACCTGCATTTGTCGGGCATTTGGGATTCCAGCAAAAAATCCATGGTCGTCGGCCTTTGCTTAATCTTTGAAGCATTGGATAACCACATTCTTCACAAACTTTGTTGGTTTTTTTTATTATACCGTTTGGAGGCAATGAAAAAGTATTCTCACAATCCGGATAAGCATCACAGGCAACAAAATATCTTCTGTTCTTTTTTGAGTAATTTATTGCAAGATAACCTTTTTTGCATTTTGGACATTCTATAATTCTGTTTTCTATTTTTTGCTTTTCTCTGAATTGGATGTTTGCTTCAATTAATTCTTCACCAATTTTGTTTTTGTTTTTTTCAAAGTCCTTGGAAATATCTGTAATTGTTTTTTTGGCTTTATTGATTATTGCTTCTTCTTTTTTT
>CAYXDU010000048.1:3343-4919 GCA_964463895.1 Candidatus Woesearchaeota archaeon
GTTTCTAAAATTGAAGAACGGGTTGCTTTTGTTCCGAGGTTTCGTTTTTCCATTTGCGATACAATTGAAGCAGGTGAAAATCTTTTTGGGGGTTGGGTTTCCTTTTGCTCTGTTTTTGAATCAAGAATTTCTTTTTCACCCTGAACATCAGGAATTTTTTCTTCTTTCATTTTCGTTGGATAAATTTCCATCCAGGCCTTTTTTCTTATTGATTTTCCTGATAAAGAGAATTTTAAGTTTTCAATATTTGCATTAATTGTTTTGCTGTCAACAATCGCATCTTCACAAAATAATGCAATAAATCTTCTGGCAATTAAATTGTAGATTTTTTCCTCGTCGCCTGATAAAATTGGGGGTCTGTTTCCTGTTGGATAAATTGAAGGATGAGCCGGGTCGGTTTTTTTACCTTCTATTGGTTTTTTTCTTGTGATTAATTTTTCTGCTTTGTATTTTGCTGCAATTTTTTTTAGAATTTCTCTGTAACCAATTTCTGCAGGAAGTTTTTGCGAAGAAGTTCTTGGATAAGAAATTAATCCTGAAAGATAAAGTGATTGTGCGGCTTTGAGTGTGTTTGAAGGAGTTATTCCGTAAAATTTGTATGCTTCAATCTGCAGAGTTGTTAAATTAAATGGGATGTTCGGGGGGAGAATTTGTTCGCGTTTTTTTGTTTCGCATTCTGCTTTTTTTCCAATGAGGTTTTCAAATTTTTTCAAATCGTTTTTGTCAAAAATATCTTTAATATATTTGAGCCATAATTCAAAACGTCCTTCTTTTATTTTTATGAAAACCTGCCAATAAGGTTCTGGTTTGAATTTTTGAATTTCTTTTTCTTTATCTACAATTAATTTTAATGCCGGACCCTGAACTCTGCCAATGGACATGATTTTGAATTTGCCTGTTGTTTTTATTGCATTCATTAATGCTCTTGAAAGATTTATTCCGTAAAACCAGTCAAGGTAGTGTCTTGTCTCGCCTGCAATTGCCTGTCCCCAATTTATGTGGGATGATTTTTTTTCATAGGATTTGTTTAGTTCATCTGTTGTTAAAGTTGAAAATTTCATTCTTGCAGCGTCGGGCTGATTGCAAATGTATTTCATAACATTCATTCCAATGACTTCTCCTTCAATGTCGTAATCTGTTGCAATTGTTACTGAAGAAGCGCTTTTTACAAGTTTGAGAATTGTATCATAATATCTTTTTGTGTAGTCCTTTTTTCTTGCAATAAAGTTTGGAATCCATGAAATGTCAAAGACAGGAATTTTTGTTCCTCCGTTATTTTGTTTTAAGGTGAATAAATGTCCGACAGCGCATGCGATTATTATTTTGTTTCCGTTTCTGTCAACTTCATAATAAGGGACTTTGTTTTCGCTTTTTTGAACTGCTTTACCGAGGGCATTTGCAATTTTAAGAGCTGCCTGTGGTTTTTCTGTAATAATTAATTCATAACCAGAAGATTTTAATTTTACTTTTGGCGGAGAGTATTCTTTTGCTTTTTGGGATTTTTTAAATTTCTTTTTTACAACATTAAAACTTTCTACTTTTTCTCTTTCTTTTTTTGAGGGTTTTTTTCTTATTG
>CAYXDU010000049.1:0-4542 GCA_964463895.1 Candidatus Woesearchaeota archaeon
AATATTAAACAAGTTTGTTCTTGGAATATCCCTTATGATAAATATTTTGAATATAATATTAAAGTAAAAAATTATCAGAACGAGATAAATTAATGGAAAAGCTATAAAAATACAAAAGTCCTAAAAACAAAATGAAAAAGAGAGTGAAAAATACAATTATAAATATCTTAATAATTGCAGCAATAATTTCTTTAGCATTGGTTATAATTAATAAACCTCTGCAAAACACTGATAAGCAAACATCAAAATGCATTGCCTCTCAATCAACACTTTACATTCAGTTGGGATGTCACGCCTGCAGAACACAGGAAGAAATGTTCGGAGAAAGTTATCAATATTTGAATGTTGTGGATTGCTATTATGAAAGTGAAAAATGCAGTGAAATTCAATACACTCCGACGTGGATAATAAATAATGAATTTTACATTGGAGTTCAATCAATTGATAAATTAAAAGAATTAACAGGATGTTAAAATGCTAATCTCAGAAACATTCACCCTCGGAAGAATTACTCTTTTAGCTCTTGCTGATTCTGTAAATCCCTGTGCAATTGCAGTTCTCACAATGATTCTCGTCTCAATTCTCATTGCAAATCCAAAAAACAAAAAGAAAGTTTTATTGTCAGGATTATTTTTCTCACTTGCAGTTTTTTTGGGATATTTATTTTATGGAACAATCTTAACTCAATTTTTCAAAGCATTTTCTGAAGCACTAAGAAACAATTCAGGTTATATTTACAACGGACTTGCAATTCTCGCAATGTTAATCGGAGCTCTGAATATAAAAGATTTTTTCAGATACAAACCCGGAAGCCTTGCAACTGAAATGCCAATTTTCCTGAGACCAAAAGTAAAAAAATTAATCAAAAATATAACTTCGCCAACAGGCGCATTCATAATAGGATTTATTGTAACACTTTTTTTATTGCCCTGCACAATTGGCCCCTACATAATTGCCTCAGGACTTATCTCTGAACTCGGATTTGCAAAAGCAATTATCTGGTTAATTTACTACAATGCAATTTTCATTTTGCCGATGATTGCAATAACATTAATTGTTTATTTCGGCTTTGCAAAAGTTCAGGACATCTCTGGCTGGAAAGACAAAAACATAAAAAAACTTCACTTGATTGCAGGAATTTTATTATTCCTCGTCGGAGTTGGTTTGCTGGCAGGTTGGATATAATTCTTTAATCTGGAACCACATTTTAATTAATAAAAACATTTAAAAACTCTAAAAACTACGTAAAATTGTCTAACTTCGGTTAGGCACTTGGGAGTTAGACTTCGGTTTGACTCCCTACTTTTATTTTATTTAAAGAAAATTTATTTTGATTTTACTTGATATAATATTATTTTATTTTTACATAATGCAATTCTAAAATTGGCTCACCATTTATGGCTTTCCCCTCGTGATAACTTTTTACATAAAGATGTCCCTCTGGTTCAAAAATAGGAGGAGCCGCGCTCAAAACAGATTTCTCTGCCATCTCTAATTCAACATTTGAATCTTTAAGCTCATACCTTTCATTCATACCAATAATTTTAAATCTTACTTCTATTTTATCAACTAACTCTTCCATTTTAATCTAAATTTCCTATAATTTTATTCAATAAGTTTTTCTGGGATTTAATAAAAGGTTCTGCAATTTCTTTATTATATTTTTCAGCAACAGAATTATATAATGCCAATAATTTTTCCATATTATCCAGATTTTGTTTGACTTCTTTATTTGACCACAAACTTCTTGAATTTTTTTCAAACTCGCTTTGAGGAGTAAGATATTTTATTCCCAACTCCCCGCTTTTATTTACCCAGAATTCATCCCATAAATCTTTGTAATTATCATCTGTAAATTGAGGTTTGTTTTTTGGATATCCTATAAGAAATTCAACTTTTACATCTTTTTTAATTTTATGCAAAATACTTCCATAACTATATTCTCTCATTTCATAAATTTCAAAATCCCAATCTTTAAAAATAAATCTATACTTAAGAATATATTCTGATTAATCTTTTTTATAATCAACTTCAACTTTTTCGTATGTAATGTAATGACCCCCAAGTTCATTACTGGAAATAACTTCTGCAAAATCAGGTTTCAGTTTAAATGTTCCAATAGAAAGTTTAATCAAAGAAGGTTTTCTCCTTAATAAAATTTTATCTAAATCACTTAACTTTGGGTCCTCTGGTTCTCCACGAACAGATGTAAGAATTTCACTTCCAGTAGGATAAATGCTATAAGACAATTTAATAGTTTTTTGAGGCTCCATTTTATTTTTAGAAACCTCTTCCTTTTAATTATTTATATTCTTGAAAATATCTTTTGAATTGCGTTTTTCAAAACCTTTTTAATCTTCTTCTATATTGTATTTCCATGAAAATCAAAGAACCTAAAGGTTCAAATCTTTCTTCCAGAAAGATTAGACAACCAATAGTAACTGTCTGCGGTCATGTAGACCATGGAAAGACATCAATTCTCGATTGCCTTAGAGGAACCTGTATTCAGGAAGGTGAACACGGCGGAATTACTCAAAAAATCTCCTTCACACTTTATCCAACAAGCCAGTTAAAAAAAGCCTGTCCTCTGATTGAAAAGTCAGGAATAAAATTAAATCTTCCGGGATTTTTGCTAATTGATACACCAGGACATGCAGCATTTACAAACCTGAGAAAAAGAGGAGGTTCATTGGCTGACTTGGCAGTTTTAGTAATTGACATAAACGACGGAATAAAACCCCAGACAGCAGAAGTAATTAAAATTCTAAAACACAACAAAACACCTTTTCTAATTGCACTAAATAAAATTGACAATATATCCGGCTGGCAAACTCCAAAAGATAAAAACACTTCTTTAAAAAATTCAATAGAATTACAGGCACAAAATGTCCAAAGCACTTTTATGGAGAGATACATGACAATAATGGGCGCACTAAACTCACATGGATTTGATTCTGATTTATATTACAATGTTGGGGACTTCACAAAAAAAATAGCATTGGTTCCATGTTCAGCAAAAACAAATCAGGGAATTCCGGAATTAATAATGATGCTCTGCGGTTTATCACAAAAATACCTCAAAGAAAAATTAAAACTCAACCCTGACGCAAAAGGAGTTGTCCTGGAAATTAAAAAAGACAAAAGCACAAATTACATTGAAGCAATACTTTACGATGGTCAGCTCTCAAAATCCGACGAAGTAGCAATTGCGAATTTTGATTTAAATTCTGAACCAATAATTTCAAAAATAAGAATCCTCGAGGAAATACAACCTTTGTCAGCAAAATTTCTTCCAAAAAATTCTGTACAAGCATCAACAGGAATAAGAATGCAATTAGTTTCCAAAGACGAAATCCTTCCCGGAATGCCTTTTGAAATTTTCAAAGATAATTTGCAGGAGTTAAAAGAAAAATTCAAAAAAGAAATTTCAGGGAATGTAAAAACAGACAAACAGGGAATAATTGCAAAAGCAGATTCTCTTGGAAGTTTGGAAGCACTTTTGGTTTTATTAAAACAGCAGAACATTCCTGTCATAAAAGCATCAATTGGAAAAATAAACAAGGCAGATGTAATCTCTGCAAAAGCAAATCTTGAAATAAATGAACTTGATGCAATAATTCTTGGTTTCAATGTTTCAGTTGACGACGAAGCAAAAGAATTAATAAAAGAAAATCAAAGAATTTCTGTTCTGACAAATGATGTTGTCTATAAATTAATTGAGGACTTGGTTGAATTAAGAAAACAAAAACAAAATGAAATTGAAAAGAAAAGATTAATGGAACTTACAACAATCTGCAAACTTGAAATTTTACATTCATATGTTTTTAGAAATACAAACCCTGCAATTTTCGGAGTGAAAGTTCTTGGTGGAAAACTGAAAAAGGACTTAAATCTTATGGATGAGGACGGAAACAAAATCGGAAAAACTAAATCAATTCAGCATGAAAAAAATTCTGTCGATGAATCATCAGAAGGACAGGAAGTTGCAGTGTCAATTTCAGGAATAAATTTTGAAAGAGTTTTGGGTGACAAAAAATTCCTTTACACAGACATTGGAGAAAAACAATTTCAGAAATTCAAAAAAAACAAAGATTTGCTGACACAGAATGAAATTAAAACTTTGCAGGAAATTGCTGAGATAAAACGACAGGAAAAAGGAAAGGAAGATTGGGGTGTTTAGGAATGGAAAAATTTAATTTTAGTTATGATTTGGAAAATGATGATTTATTTATTTATCTAAAAGAAAGAAAATCCAAGGGGGCAATAGAACTTGGAAATTTTATTTTGGATTTTGATAGCAAAGGAGATTTGGTAGCAATGCAAATTCTTAATGTTTCTGAAGTTTTGGCTAAAATACTTTCTAAAATGATAAAAGCATCAAACTTGAAAGAAGTAAAAATGAACATAATTAATTTTAGGAATATGGACGCAATTAAATTTTATGTTTCCGACGGTAATTATGGAGAAACAACAAATATTTTAATTCCTCATATAAAAGAAAAAAGCCCTGTTTTGAGTTATTGAGTTTGAAAATTTCTGAGA
>CAYXDU010000050.1:0-4503 GCA_964463895.1 Candidatus Woesearchaeota archaeon
CCCACTTCCCCAAAGCTTTTCTTAACTCTTCATGTGTCTTTGCATATTCTTTCAATGAAATTTTTTTCAAAGTTGCATCAACTGCCTGCCGCATTGCTTTTGCTCCTGCGATAGTTCCGTCGGGATGTCCATGAATTCCTCCACCTGCCTGAAGCACAATATTATTTCCCATAAATTCAATTATTTTATCTACGATACCGGGATGAACTCCCCCAGAAGCAACACCCAAAACTTTTTTCACACCAAACCACTTTTGAGATAAATTCTCTTTTGTTTGTTTTGTAAATTCCTGCTCCATTTCTTTTTCAATATGCAAAACTTCTTCTTTATCTCCGGACATTTTTCCATAAGCAGTTCCAATGTGCAGAGTATCAACTCCTATCATTCTCGCAAACTGAGCAATAACTTCCATTGACATTCCAAAATCTTTTTCATTTCTGTCAAGCATTGCATGTCCTGCACGATGCGCATGAATAGGAAGTTTAGTAAAATTCCGGGCAGTTTGCAAACCACCCCAGCCTAAAGTCAAAATATCTAGCATAATATAATTTCCTCCATTTTCCTCAACAAACTTAATTCTTTTTTTCATTTTTTCAACTTCTGCAGTGCAATTAATCAAATAAGCTTTTTTCATACCTGTTTCTTTTTCTGCCTTTTTCCTTAATTTAGTTGTCAATAAAAATCTTTTTTTAAATTCATTAAAATTCTGTGAAGTCAAATTTTCGTCGTCCTTAACAATGTCACAACCTCCAACCCAGGATTCATAAGCAACTTTCGCATGTTCAGAAGGATTTAATCCAACTTTGGGTTTTACAATTGTTCCAATAAATGGCCTGTTTTTAATTTTAAACTTTTTTCTCAAACCTTTAATTCCATAACGCGGACCTTTAAACGATTTCAACATTTTTTTTGGAATATTAACATCTTCCCAAAACAAACTCTTTGCAGATTTCATTCCATAAATATTTCCTCCAATCGACGACAAAACTTCTGGAAGATTTCCTAATTCAAATAATTCAATAGGATAAGCAATTCTGCATCTGAAATTTTTTTTATCCAGGTAAAAAACTTTTGGAGCCAATTTTTTCTGCATTTTTTTATCAACAGTAGAAATATCAGTCCATGTTCCAACAGAACTTTCACCTGCAGTAATTGAGCAAATCTCTTTAAAAGTATAACCTCGCGCAGGTGTAATTCTAAACTGACAAACCACATCTGTCTTTTTAGGTTTATACTTTAAATCAATAAAACTTTCATAATGGACTTTTGTCATTTTATCACCTTTTATTATAAATTTATTTTAATTTATAAATTATTCCAAATGTTTTGTGCAATTAAATAATTTTAATTCTGGTTTTCCCTCGGAATCGAATTCTATAATTGTTATCCCAGTATTCCCATGCCTTTCAATTTCTTCAACAGATTTATTAAATAATGTTGAAATCCATAACCTAATTAATGCTGCATGAGAAACAACAAGGACATTTTTTCCTTCATAATTCTCAAATAAAAGATTCATCAATTTGTTTATACGAATTTTTCCTTCTTCTAATGTTTCAACATTATATTCCTTTAATTTTTCTTCATCTTTTGAAACACTGTAAAATTCCTCGCTGTGCGGACCGCCTTGAAATTTTCCCCAATTCCTTTCCCTTAATTCTTCTCTCAATTCAAATGGAATTTCAGAATGAAATTTTACAATTTCTTCTGCTGTATCTTTAGCTCGAGCCAAGTCACTTGAAAAAATAAAATCAATTTTTTCATCCTTTAATCTTTCAGCAAGTTTTTGTGCCTGTTCTTTTCCTAAATCAGAAAGCGTTCCATGAAGATGCCCTTGAATAATTCCTTGTTTGTTTTCTTCTGTTTCTCCGTGACGGGTTATTATTAGTTTCATTTCAATAATTTATTCATCTCCTTATAATTCAAATCAAATTTGTAAATTTTTTTAAAAGAAATTTTAAACTTTTTTTCTGAACTAATGTTTCTTAAACTTTTAATTAATCTAATTAACTTTTCTTTTCCAAATTTATCAACAAGAACTTTAACAGCAAAACCAGATTCTCCGTAAACACTTTTGCTCCATTTATCATAATGGTCTATGAAATTTGAAAATCTCTTTGGAGGTTTTTGAGATTCAATCTGATTTGCAACAAAATATTGTGTCCCTTCGTTTAGCCACGCCGGATTATCATTCTCATGTGAAATCGCACCAAAAAATAAATGCCCTAATTCATGTTTTAATGTTTTATAATAGCTTTCTTTAGAATATTTATGAGAACTTTCTTTTTTGTATTTTTTTTTGTCTAGCATAAAAATCGCTCTTCTTTCAGCGAATGCAATTAACCAATCTTCAGTATCATCTCCCCAAAATTTATTTATTTCATCACGATTTTTCAAAATAATTATCTGTGGCAAATGATGCTTCCAATTCAATCCATAAAATTTATTTAATTCCTTCATTGCTTTTTTATACATTCCTTCAACAAGTTTATCTTTTTTTGGTTTCAGAGAGTATATCATAACTTCTTAACCTCCACACCTTTCTCTCCATCTTCTAAAACAAAACCTTTTCTCTTAATTTCATCTCTTAACTCATCTGCCTTCCCCCAATCTTTTTCACGACGAGCAATTTCTCTTTCCTTAATCATTTTTTTAATTTCCAAAGGAATTTTAACTTTTTCTTTTTCCAACAATTTCAAACCAAAAACTTCATCAATTTTTTTTATTGTTTTATATTTGCCCAAGGCATTTTCATCACGAACCAATTTCCATAAAACCTGCAAAGCATTTGGAGTATTCAAATCATCATTCATAGCAGATTCAAATTCTTCTAAATAATTTTTGTTTCGTTTGACCACGCTTGGGCGGACGATGCCTGAACATTGTTCAGAGCGTATTTTTTTATCATCATCTAAATCTGCACAAATATTTTTCAATCTTTCATAAGAATTTTTTGCATTTTCTAAACTTTTATTTGAAAAATCAATTGGCTTCCGATATTGTGTTGAAATCACAAAATACCTAATCACCTCGCCGGAATATTTCTCAAGCAAATCCTTTATTGTTCTGAAATTTCCAAGTGACTTTGACATTTTAACTTTATCAACATTAACCATTCCATTATGAACCCAAAAATTAGCAAATTTTTTTCCATAACCTGCTTCTGACTGTGCGATTTCATCCTCGTGGTGCGGGAAAATTAAATCCTGCCCTCCTCCGTGAATGTCCAAAGGTAAACCCAAAATTGAATAACTCATTGCAGAACATTCAATATGCCAGCCAGGTCTTCCGTCACCCCAGGGCGATTTCCACGACGGCTCGCCTTTTTTAGAAAATTTCCACAAAACAAAATCATTATTTTTCTTATTCTTCTGAACCCTCGCACCAGTTTTTAAATTCTCAATTTTCTGATGGCTCAACTTCCCATAATCCTTAAACTTTGAAATATCAAAATAAACACCATCATTCTCCACAACATAAGTATAGCCTTTCTTTTCCAAATTAGAAATTAAATTAATCATTTCTTTAACATACTTTGTCGCAAACGGCTGAACATCTGGTTTCTCAATTCCAAGAGCAGAATAATCTTCCATATGTTCTGAATAATTCTTCTTTGTAAGTTCCTTGATTGAAATTCCCAGTTCTTTTGCTTTGTTAATTATTTTATCTTCAATATCTGTAATATTAGAAACAAACTTCACCTTATATCCAAGAAATTTCAAATACCTTCTTAAAACATCAAATGAAATCTGGGAACGTGCATGCCCTAAATGCGGAACATCATTTACTGTCGGCCCGCAAACATAAATTCTAACTTCTTTTTTATTCACAGGTTTGAAAATTTCTTTCTTTCTTGCCAGAGTATTATATAATTTCAAAACCATTAATTGTTAAAGAAAAAGGAGTTTAAAAAAATTCGTTTATTTGGCTTTTATTACTTCGATAATATCTCAACATCCATTTTTATTGTATTAACATATTGCTTTCCGTCTTTTTCAACATCAACATTATAACGAATTTGACAAGGAGGCGTATCATCAGGAATATCAAACCTTACATAAACTGGTTCATCCATGACTGTTCCAGGCAAGAGATTTATGTTCTCCCCGATTTTTCCCAAAGAAATTAAATTATTTGCTGCAGTTGTACTCATGCAGTCAAACTCTCCATCTGCTGCTTCAACAGTATATGAAAATTCTCCTTCAGTTTTTTCATTATTTCTTATTGACAAACCAAAGCCCGCACTTTTTCCTTTGTCTAATTCAATATATGTCGAAGGGTAAATAATAACTTTCTTTTGTTCATCTTCTGAAAATAATTTATTAATTTGGTCTTTGACTTTTTTATCAACTTCATTTATATTGCTTGTAGAACTTGTGAAAATTGTTTTTACCATAACCAAACCCAAAACCAAAACAGCCATAAGCAAAACTATTGTTACAATTGTCCCAACAGACATTTCCATTGCACCTTTTTTCTTTGAAAAAAGTGAGGCAACTTTAG
>CAYXDU010000051.1:0-4481 GCA_964463895.1 Candidatus Woesearchaeota archaeon
TTATCTTTAAGCATTTTGTTAAATTTATCAGAAACTTCTTTGTGCAATTCAGTATCCACTTCCTGTTCATATTTTTTTTTGTAACCCTCTTCAACCTGCTCCTCTTTTTTCTTTGCATCTGAAACTTTTTTCTTAAATTCCTCATCAAGTTTCCTTTTCTTTTTCTCAAAATCTTTCAAAAGAACTTTCTGCTTTTTTTGGTATTTTCCTTCACGTTTTTCCAAATCCAACTTAAGAATTTCATCCATTTCCTCTTCACGATTGTCTATTCTATCAGACAAAGCTTTTTTTGTAGAAACCAAAAAATCATTAAAATTAGTGTCAACCAAAACATCAACACCCGAATCAATTCCTGAAGTAGAACGTTTCTTATGCATCTTCTGAAGTTTATCTAAATCTTCCTGTATGTCTTCCAAACCTGCTTTAATTTCTTTTATAGGACTTTTTCTCTTTTTTTTAGGTTTATATTTTCCCTGAATTTTCTTTCTTAATTGCTTCAATAATCTTTCAATATTCGGAATCTCTGAAACATTTTTCAACTTAATTCTTATAGCCTGAGATTCTTTTGAAAATCCTCTGGTGTCAAGATTATTTAATTCCTGCTCAAGCTCTTTCAACCTCTGAACTCCAAATCCAAAAACTTCAAAATCCTTTTTACTTACATTTCCTGAATTCTGCGACAAAGATTTCTTATTGGTTTTTTTCTTATAATCCTCTTTTTTTTTCTTTTGATTTTTTTTCACCATCTTTTCTCCAAAAACTAAAGTTAAACCAGTTTTTAAAATTTACTTATTTAAAAAACTCGTATCATAACCTTTAGTATTCCAATCTTTAATCTGGTCTTTAATTCCTTTCTTTGTAATTTTCTTAACTTCTTTTTCAGCATCATACATTTTATAACCTTGGTCCTTCCATCTTTTTAATTTGCCTTTTATCTCATTTTTCTTTTTATGTTTATGAAGTTTTGAAACTTCTTTTTTCTGGGCTTTTTGCCGATGTTTAATTTGCTTGATAACCCTCTTTTTAATTCTAGCAAGTTCTCTGATTTTCTTTTTCTTTTTTTCAGGATGCTCTTTTGATTTTGAAACATCTTCCTTAGACTTGTCAATATACCTTACATTTCTTTTCAATTCCTGACTCTGCTGATTTCTTAACTGAATCAAAAGAGAATCTCTTGTTCTGATAAAATAAAAAATCAAAATCAAAATTCCTAAAACAAAAACAAACATTATTACAGCAAAAAGAATAAAACCGTCAGAGAGAGTATTATCTGCTTTCTTTGAAACACTGAATATATACGACGAAAAACTAATTGTGCCTTTGTAATCTATTAAAACAGTGAGAACATAATCTCCTTTATCCCAATCCATTGGAATATCAAATAATTCTGTCTTGCTCCCGCTTCCGACAACAAGATTGCTCTCACCTATTTTCAAAACATCTCCTTCAAAATTCATTATTTCATATTCTGCAGAAACTGTCTGGACATTAGCATTAATTAAATCATAAACTTTTATTTCAACTCCCATCTTTCCTCCAGGAGAAACTTCATCATATTTTGGAATACTGTTTTGGATTATTGCAAAAGCGCGGTTTGGATCTTCAACACCAAGGACAACAGGAATTTCCTCTTTTGAAAACTCTCCTTCAATAATTAATTTACTTATGTAAACTTCAGAAATTTTTTTCTCATCTTGAAATAAAATCTGAATCTCTTTTTGTTCCTGGGGTTTTAAAGAAAATTCACTTTCACTTAAAGAAGCCAAATCAGAAAAATCATTAAAATAAACTTTAAAATTCTGTGAAACTTTTTCAGAATTGGAAATCTTAACAACTGATTCAAAACTTCCTCCAGTAGGAATATTAAGTTTAATCAAACTTGTCTTTGTAAAAGAATTATTATTTCCTGAAAAAAAAGAATATGCAAAAAATCCTGCAACAGCTAAAATAACTATTGCTAAAGCAACAAATAAAATTTTCTTTTTTTTCACCATCTTTTACTAAAGATATATATGAAAAAGGGTTTTTATTTGTTACTACCCTTTCTCAGAATTTTTTTATAACTTCTAATAATAAGAAAAACTATAATAAACACTACTAAAAAAGCTGTGATTAAAGAATATAAAAGAATTTTTCTTTCACCAAAAGGAATCTTTCCTTTAATTTTAAAATGCGAATTTGCAACAGCCACACCATTTGGATAAACTAATTCAGTTCCCAAAACATATTCTCCAGCAGGAAGATCTTCTGTATGAAATTCTTTTTGAAGTGTTTTTTGGTCTGTAACTGCAATTGTCTCTGATTCAACAACATAAACCTTGCCACTAAAGTCTTTTATAACATAATTCAGAGTAACATCCATTTTCTCCTTTATTCCCATTTGCAGCAAATCAATTTGTGCTTCTAAATTTTTACCCAAAGAAAGGTCTTTCATAGATTTTGGAATTGTAATAATAATATCAAACAAACTTTTTTCTGTTTTAATATTCAAAGTAACAGGAATTTCTTTTCTGAAACCAGTTGAAGTTATAATAATTTTCCCTGTATAAATTCCTGTTTTTGAAGGGGGAGTAATTCTAAATTCAAACTCGCCTGAATCTTTTGGTCCAATTTCTATTGAACTTTCTTCAAAAGATATAATTGAATTCAAAACCTCAACTGAAACAAAGAAAGTTCTTGAAGTTGTTCCTGTATTTTCAATACTTATTTGTCCTAATTCAATTCTATTCAAAGCCAAAGTTCTTTCAATTGAGTTAATATCTATGACAACGATTTCATCAACTGGTGAAGGAGCTGTAGAACTTCCTCCAGAACTTCCTCCAGTATCTCCGGTTCCGCCTGTAGCAATTGAAACAGAAAAAGAAACATTTTTAGTATTATTTGCATTTCCGAATATATCTGAACAATAATAATTAGCAATATAATTTCCATTTGTTGTAATAATTGCTGTTGCACTGTGAATTGTTCCTGCTCCATTCGGAGTCATTGAATTATTTGTAACACCTGCATTCACAGAATAATTACATGTTGAATTTTCATTTGTTGTAACCTGGAATGTTGCAGTTGATGTTGTAAAAATCTGTCCTGAAACAGGAAGAGCAATTGTAACTTGTGGAGGTGTTGTGTCTAAAATAATTGTTCTTGTTTCCGTCGAATTCAAATTATTTGCACTGTCATTTACCGAAACATTATAATAATAAGTTCCATCTTCTAATCCTGTGAAGTTAATTTCATTAGTTATGGAAGTATACAAAGTGGAATTAATTAAATCTAAAGTTGAATTATATAGATAGAAAATTATTGCATCTCTATTTGCTTCAGTTATTGAAACATTTACATAAATATAATCCTGAGATAAATAAGAGGCATTATCTTCTGTTCCTGTTGTGAATTCAATTTGAGGAAAAGTAGCATCAACAATAAAATTCCTTAAATCAGAAACATTCAAATTACCAGCTTCGTCAATTGCATAAACAGAATAATTATGCTGTCCTGAACTTAATGAACTAAATGAAGCATTGAATTTATTTGCTTTTGAATCATACAATGCAGAAATTTCTGATTGTGAAAGAGAACGATTGAAGATTAAGACTTCGTCTATTGAGCCGTTGAAAGCTGCGCCTGTTGTATACCAAGCTCCCAAATACAAATCCAAAGCACCCATATCCCTTAATGTTACAGGATTCATGGTGGTATTTTGAACTCCATTAATGAATAAAGTTACTTTAGTTGAATTACTTGTAACAGTAACATAATTCCATCCAGAAAGTCCAGAAGGAGGATCTGCAAGATATCTATATGCCGTATCATACAATTCTAATCTTATTCCTTTGGTTGCTGTTGTATATATACGATAAGAATTTGAAAATAATAAATAACCTGTTCCAGACTGAGCATGAATATTTACCCATAAAGAAATTGTCCAATTTGTGCTTAAATTTAAACTGCTACTTTGAGTTACCTTAATTTTATCATCCACACCATCAAATTCCAATCCCTGCCCCCTCACACCCTGTGAAATATTTGCTGAACTTAATCCTCCGTTGAAACTTCCGAAATTATCATAACTTGAATTATCAAATATTCCAGTAGAATTATAATAATCTCCCATCATCCAATAACCAACAAGTGAATTATCAAAATCAATAAATGATGATGTGTTTCCTGCTGAATTATCAGAAATATTTGCAATTATAGTTGCTGAATTTTTTGTATAAGAACTATTTGAAGGTGTTGGAGTTTCATATGTTATCGTCGGAGCTGTTCTGTCTGTATAAGAATCATCTAAAACAATATCATTTGTAGTATTGAGTATATTTCCAACAAGCAGAGGAGAATAAAAATTATAAGGAGCAGATAAGAATTTAATAGTTAAATTTGCACTTGTTAAATTTCCATTTACAGCATAATTAGATAAACTACATGAACTAAAATTCTGATAATTACCATCATTAATTTTCCCCTGTAAAGAACTTCCATTA
>CAYXDU010000052.1:0-4273 GCA_964463895.1 Candidatus Woesearchaeota archaeon
AATCCAACAAAAAAACAAAACTTATACAATTATAGTTCTGTTTTATTTCATTCTTATGAAAAAGGTTTCCTGACTGACAACTTTGGTCCTGTTTCTTTAGGAAACTATTATATTCAGGGTAGTGAAGATGAAATTGAATTATTTTTATCCTCGTTAATTAAAGAAAACCTCGGAGCTTTTCATCTGGTTAAATTAAACAAAGCAACCAGAGAAAAAACTTCATTGGTTCCTGAAAACAAATTATTTCCCATGGGAGTCGGAGGTCTCTCTGATAAAGATGTTTGGAGTTCTCATTGGAAAGGAGACCAGTTTCTTGAGAAGCAGGTTGATGAAGCCTTAAAGAAAAAAGGAAATATAAAATTCTGGGCAGGCATAGGAGGACTTACAGGAAGTGTAGGAAGTTATATTTACTGGGTTAATCAGCCAGATGAAACAAGAAATTATGTAAATGGCAAACTAATTTCTACAGAAGGCAAAGACAGGCAAACTTTAAATTCTTGGGGCGAAGGTTTATCAATTGCTGCTGGACTAATAAGCACATATTTTATCATAGACGGATTTCTGGATAAACGTGCTTCTGTAAAAATAAATCCTTGTGAAATAGAACTTCTTTATGAAATTAATTTAGAAGATCTTTTTCTGCTTCTGCAAAATAAATAATTTGTTTTACTTAATACATAGAAATAATGAAAACACTTAAATCAATTTTAGCAATTTTTGCATTTGTAATTTTTGCAACATGTGAGAGACCTAATGAAATCTATATTAATCTTCCTGAAATTTACAAAGCCGACGACATCCGGGTTGAATATACTGAAACAGATTTCCCAACAGAGACATGTTCAAATGGAGAAATCCAATATTCTGTTTACAGAAATGATACTTTAATTTATCAGGATGTAAAATGCAGAAATTCTGGATTTTATTGGGATTATCTTTCTGTTGAAGGAGGTTGTGATACTTTGTATAATTACAATTATGATGGAACTTTGAATTTTGCAGTTCCTCTTTGTCCAGAAATTATTGAAACTTCTTATACGGTTGTTGTTCACGACACAATTCCAAATGACACAGTTGAGGTTCATCACCAATCTGCATTTTGGAATTTTAATACTGGTGACACACATACCCACGAGGCAATAGGATTTGCAAATTTGCATGCTTCAGAGTCTCAGGGAACAAATAGGTATCATTTCAACACATCTTCTGACGAGGTTATTGCTTGGACAAAGTATCCTGTTTTTGGGCATTCTTCAAATTTGGATTCTGTTTCAATAAAATGGGGTTCTGTTTGCAAGTATTATATTGAGTTGATTGAAGAATTTTATCCAGGAGAAAAAGTTTTGTATGGAAAAATCGTTGGAGAAACAAAAGATTTTGATGTTTGTGATGACGCTTCATATGACTCTTTTAATTACCCATTTCCAAAGGGAAATTATTCTGGAAAACGTCTCATGATAAAAGTTTATAAAATAAATGGCGTGACTTATCCTTCAAATCCAACGAGAAAACAGGAATTTAACATAAATGAAATTTATTACTCTTGGTCCTGGATTGAATAATTGAAAAACTCCCTCGAGGGAGTTTTCTTTTTTAAAATTTGTAAAATCTAATTTTATTGTTATGAAAACACAAGTTAAAAAATCAAAAAAGACAGAAGTTGAAAAATTCAACTTTATTGAAGTTCCTGAATTAGGAATAAAAATTACTCCGAAACAACAATTCAACGGAAAAACTTATTCAGAGATTTTGAAAGAAGTTGATGAAAAATACATCGCTTCTTATGAAATTCTGCAAAAGTTAAGAAATATCTCTTTTAAATCTGGGTGGAAAAAATATCCTTTTATGAAATCATTTTGTGTGTTTGTTCCAAATCCAGATAAACAGAGCAAAGCAAATGGCTATGTCGTGAGGTTCCTTGCCGATTTCGTTAGGGCTTTCCTGGATTGCGGCAGGTTTCCGTTGGGCAGGTACTTGGATCTTGGGGTATTTTTGTATTGTCCGATTACCAGTAAAGCTCGCAAAAAATAATTGAAAACTCCTTTGGGAGGTTTTCTTTTTACTAACTTAAAACTTGTAGTCATGAGAGAAATTTTTAAACAATTAGAAGTTCTTCGTAAAGAAGATAAAGAAGTTTTCCAGGTAGAGGTTGAACTTTTGAATCCTATTCCAAATGAATTGGAATTAATGAAATTTGAAAATGAATTTCCAGAAGTTACGGAATATATTCGAGAAATTCATAGAATTGGTTTTTGTTTAATCTAACTAAAAAGTCATGAAAGACGATAATGATATTTTAGCTTTTGCTGCATTTAATGGAAGAATAATGGGAGTTGATCCTTTTTGTTTTAATTCTTTGAAAGATGGCAGTGTCGAAAACCACAGAAAAAATTCACGCAAAAAAAATTGCGGCAATAAAAATTTTCAAGATGACGAATAATAAATAAAAAATTATGAAAAAAACAATTTTAATTTTAGGAATTATCCTGTGCGGAATTCAAGGAATTAATGCACAAAATTCTTTGATTTTTCCAAACCAAGATAAAGAGAAAACTATCTGGCTAAATGCTGGTTTGGGTTTTGGTTTTCCAATGGGAACTTTTTTATTCCCGTCAGTAAATGCTTCTGTTTTAGCCGGTCCTCTGGAATTTGAAGGATTTTGGAAATATTCTGAATATCATGGAATTGGTTTGCACACTTGGGCAGTCGGAGCTGATTTATTCCTTTTCAAGATAGGATACAACTCAAGATTCTTATTGAATTATAATTATTTGTGGGATGCTGAAACAGATTTAAGAGATGTTTCAACTTGTTCATATGAAAAATTGTATGTAATTGATTATTCAGACGGACATGTTTTTAATGTAGGCATTCAAGGAAAACTCGGCACTAGAAGTGAAATTTCTTTTAAACTAGGGGTAATGTATAATCCGGACATCGTTGATAAATTGGATCCGAGAATGGAACTTCATTTTCAATGGGATCTGAGGAAAGTAAATTACGGGCGTGTTTTCTTGTTTAACATAAGAAAATAGTCATGAAAGCTTTATTTTTTATTTTTGGAATTTTTTGTGTGATTCAAGGAATCAATGCACAGGAAAAATCTTTTTCTGTTGAAAAAGGAATTGCTTTTCAGGCATCTATTGACGCCAAACCTGAATTTTGGACTGACTGGAGAATTTCTGCAGGATACCGATTCAAAAGAATTTCTTTTTACGCAAGTCATGAGAGATATGATGAGATAAATTTCAAATCTTATGATTTGGGTTTTGCCTGTCATTCAGAAGTTTTTGGCGAGATTTTTGAAAATAATTTTTGGAAAAGAATTTCTCTAGGACTTGGCGGACATGCTGGAACAGTTAATGGAAGATTTGGATTGGGACTTTTTGCAGAAGAAACATTTTGGATAATGCCTTGTCTTGGAGCTGGTTTCCAGGAAAAACTTTATCAAAATTCTTCAATTGGCGGTGGTTATGAAACTCGGTTTACACTTACTTTAATCTTATAAAATGAATTCACTTCAAAAAATCATAGGGGATTTGTTAAAACAAATCTCCTTTGTTTTAATAAAAATTTCTTTCTTAGTGGTTTTATTTGCTTCATGCGAAAAAATCAAAGAAGGGGAGTGCAATACTTACATAATCCATCAGGGAGAGCATTATTCTGAAGGATATTCTCCAACAGAAAAACAATTCCTGCAGGATTGTAGCCCACAAATTGTCTTTACAATCACAATAAATGAATCAATGTTTTACAATCCAGAGATTGTGGGTTTTCAAAACGGTCACAATAAACTTCGCGGATTTGCCTGTGGTTCTGAATTAAATGTGAATCAATATTCTGCACGCACAACTTTTCGTTGCAGAAGCATTTCTGAAATGGACATAGGGTTTATAGTTCATCTCCCTTCATTAATAGCAGATGAACTCATTCTTGGATTTTTATTAAAAGATGTTCAGATTGGAGATTTAATTTATTGTGTAATTGAAGATAAAAATTCACAGGGATTTTATTTCTCTGCTGAAAATCAAAATACAGGAGAATTTGTAGACACACTCGTTGATAAAAGAGGAGCAGGTGGAGTAAAAAAACACAAACTCCTGGAAGCACCTTATTTTGGAGGACATGAATCTGCACCTTATGAAATGTATTTTGAAATATGTACTATTGGTTTGTAATTTTAATGTATAACTAAAAAATAATCTCAATGAAAAATTTAATTTTAATTTCAATTAGTTTTATTCTGCTTATTTTAGCAGGATGTGAATCTGAG
>CAYXDU010000053.1:0-4223 GCA_964463895.1 Candidatus Woesearchaeota archaeon
CTGGATTAAAAAGAATCATAACAATGGACCTGCATGCATCGCAAATTCAGGGTTGCTATCCTGCAAATATTCCTTTAGACAATTTATACAGTTTTCCCGAGGTTGTAAAATATCTTGAAAGAACTTATCTTAAAAATATAGACAAGCTTGTTGTTGTCTCGCCCGACGCTGGCGGAGTTGAAAGGGCAAAATCTTTTTTACAGCGTTTGGAAAAATTAAACTTAAATGCCGTCAATAAAAAAGAATTTTCATTTGCATTATTAAGTAAAATCCGTTCACGCCCAGGAGAAGTTGGAATAATGCATTTTGTTGGGGATGTTCGTGACAAAGACGTTTTAATTGTTGATGATATAATTGACACCGGAACTACACTTTGCAAAGCCGCAGATATTTTGAGACAGAACGGCGCGAGAAAAGTTTTCTGTTATGCAACTCATGGAATTTTCACAAGAGGAACAAGGGAACTCAAGGAAAAATTCGACGCTGTAATGACAAGCAACACGCACTTTCGCGAAGGAAACGACATAGAAATAATTGATATGACAATTCCTTTTGCCGAAGCAATTTATCGTGCTCAAAAAGGACTTTCAATTTCTAAGATGTTTGATTGATTCCAATAGACACAAAATTTAAATACTATAGATATCTATAATTAACTATGGTAACTACAATACAAATTGATGAGAATTTAAAATTAAGATTGGATGAATTAAAAACCCATCAAAGAGAAAGTTATAATGCGCTTCTTCAGAGAATTATCGAAAGTTGCCCTTCAAGCCAAATAGATAATGAAAGTTTAATTGCAACAATAGAGATTTTATCAGATCCTGAATTCATGAAAGGAATAAAAGAAGCACTTGAAGAAGAAATGCATGGAGAAAAAGGAACTTCACTAAAAGATTTGAAAAGAGAGTTGGGATTGTAAGATGTATGAGATATTTTTCAGAACTCCTGCAAAAAGATTTTTGAAAACTTTAGACAAAAAAACTCAAAAAAGAATATTAAATAAAATTGAAAAATTAAGCAAAAACCCGAGAATAGGAAAACCTTTGACAGGAAGTTTAAAGGGATTATGGAGATTAAGACAGGATAATTATAGAATTGTTTACAGAATAAAAGATCAGGAATTAATTGTCTATGTTTTGAATATTGGAGACAGAGGAAATATTTACAAATAATTTTCTAGGTTGTTTGATTAATTACCAAGAACCTATTTGGTAACAAGTATTATACCAACTTTTTGTTTTTCTTGTAATGTATTTAGCATCTTTTATATATTGCCGGATTTCTTCGATAGAACTGCTGTCATCGACCACTCCAACCAATTTACTTTCTTTTTTTTGCATAAATAAAATAAAATTCACAATTATATAAATATTATTATAATTAGAAAATTTATTAAATTCAGTTTGATTCATGAACACTACTTTCCATAGAAGTATAAGTTGCTGCATCCATTCTTTGATACATCTTTTCTCTCATTTCTTCAGATGCTTTCAAAACTTCTTCAGGAGTTTTTTGTTGATAATGTAATTTCATACTAAGATTTCTCATGCAAAATTAACAATTCACAATTATATAAATATTATTATAATGTGGGTGACAGGATTCGAACCTGCGCAAGCACTAAGCTACTGCCGCTTAAAGGCAGCCCGTTTGACCACTCCGGCACACCCACTTAGGTGTAAAAAAATAATCACAGAATTAGTTATAAAACTTTCTAAAAATCATTTCTTACTCTTAATCTTAACACCAAGTTCCTCAAGTCGTTTCATATGCGCCTGCATAAGTTGTTCTGTAACCTGTGCCATTTTGATTAATTCATTTCTTTCATTAATCAATGTATTCAATGCACCCTGATGAAAACCAATTTCCATTTCCTTTGACATAGTCGGTTGGTTAGGTTGTTCTTCTTTTGGTTTATTACTTAATGCCTTTTCCAAATCTTTTGAATCTACCATTAAAACTCCAAAAAAACTTCATTAATAAGTGTTTCGTTTACCATCTTCTTAAACTAAAATCAGGATTGTCTTTAAACAAACAACTATCTATAATATACTCTCTTATTCTAAAATACATTTCTTTTTTATTTAATTCTCTCTTCTGTGCTTCTGAAACCCTCTCCCAATAAGGTTTCTCCAAAATTAAAAATCTGGGCAATTCTATTTTCATAATATTTTTATGAAATCAAACTCTTTTAAATCTTTTCCAAAACTTTATAATCTTTAATTTATTATTTATTTTATGAAAGATGTGATTGTAAAAACAATTCTTAAAGCAGTAAAAGAAGAAGATGCAAAACTGAAAATTTCTGAAAAAGAAATTGAACAATTAATTGAAATTCCTCCAACGCACGATTTAGGAGATTATGCTTTTCCTTGTTTTTCTTTAGCGAAACTCATGAAAGAATCTCCAAATATAATTGCAATAAATCTCCGAACAAACATGGGAAAAATCCCTGAAGGAATCATAGATATTCAAACTCAGGGGCCTTACATAAATTTTTTCATTAATAGAAAAACTTTGGCTCTTGAATTAATTGAGAGAATTTCAAGAGAAAAAGAAATCTTTGCAAAACCGCAAAAAACAAAAATAACTTCAATGGTTGAATTTCCAAGCCCCAACACAAACAAGCCCTTGCATTTAGGACATTTACGAAATATGTCCATCGGCGAGAGTGTTTCAAGAATTCTTGAATTCAATGGAGAAAAAGTAATCCGTGCAAACTTAAACAACGACAGAGGAATTCACATTTGCAAATCAATGACTGCTTATGAAAAATACGGAAAAAAGAAAACTCCAAATTCTTCAAAAAAGAAACCAGACCATTTTGTCGGCGATTATTATGTTATGTTTAATGAAAAATCAAAAACAAACAAGAAACTTGAAATCGCCGCACATAGAATGCTGCAAAAATACGAACAAGGCAACAAAGAGATTATAAAATTATGGAAAAAAATGAACAAGTGGGCTCTCGACGGATTTGAAGAAACTTATGAGAAATTCCAAATAAAACACGACGTGACTTTTTATGAAAGTGATATTTATGAAAAAGGAAAAGAGATTGTAATGAAAGGAGTAAAAGAGGGAATTTTTGAAACAAGAAAAGACAGAGCAGTAATTGCAAATCTTAAAAAAGAAAAACTCGGTGAAAAAGTTTTATTAAGAATCGACGGAACTTCGGTTTATGTAACTCAGGATTTGTATCTTGCAAAACTGAAATTTGAAAAATACAAACTTGACAAATCAATTTACGTCGTCGGAAACGAACAGAATTATCATTTTGATGTTTTATTCACTTTATTAAAAAAACTCGGTTTTGAAAAAGAAATGCATCATCTTTCATACGGGATGGTAAATCTTCCGCAGGGAAAAATGAAATCACGTGAGGGAACAGTTGTTGATGCCGACGATTTAATTGAAAAAATTCAGGAACTTGTTAAAAAAGAACTTGAAAAAAGAGAAAAACTTTCAAAAAAAGAACTTGAAAAAAGAAGTTTGATAATTGCTTTGGCGTCTATAAAATACATGCTTTTGAAAGTTGATGCAAAAAAAGAAATGACTTTCAATCCAAAAAAATCAATAAATTTTGAAGGAGACACAGGTCCTTATATTTTGTATTCTTATGCTCGTGCAAGTTCAATCCTGAAAAAAATTTCAAAACCATTTGCAAAAAAAGAATATTTTGAAAAACTTCATGAAAAAGAAATTGCTTTAATTAAAAAATTAAATGATTATTCTGATGTTGTAAAAAAAACTTACAAAACTTTAAACCCGTCGCTGATTGCAAATTATTCTTACCATCTTGCACAAACTTTTAATGAATTTTATCATGCCTGCCCTGTTAAAAATTCAGAAAATGAAACATTCCGTTTGGACTTGGTAAAATCTTTCAGACAGATTTTAAAAAATTCATTAAATCTTTTAGGGATAGAAACTTTGGAGAAAATGTAAATGAAAACTCTTAAAAACTTCAAATTCTATTAAAAATTGTATTAATTTAAATAAAAGGAGGTTATATCATGGCAAGCGCGTTGGACAAATTACTGAATTTTGTAATTTGGTTAACTGGAGTGATTGTTTCACTTGCAGTAGGTTTTGCTCTTATAAGTGGAACTCTAAGTGTACCTTGGTTGGGAATTGTTAATGTTATTGCTGGTTGGATTGTAGTAATTACAACACTTCTAGGAGTTTTGTTAGCAATAGTAAACCACGTTAAATAA
>CAYXDU010000054.1:0-4207 GCA_964463895.1 Candidatus Woesearchaeota archaeon
CTGAAATTGCTGCGTATTTTATAACAGCATTGGCAGGGGGAATTTTTGGCGTCGGCATTATAAGACATGGCTGGAAAGACAAAAGAACTTTGCGGGTTATAGAAAATACAGTTATACTTTTGTTTATTGCAATATTAATTTTAATTTTTGCAGGGATTATAGAAGTTTATCTTACTCCTTTGCTATTTAAATAAAAGACACCAAGGTTTCTTTTATGAATCTTCCTTTAGGTTTGGTTCAAGACTGATTGAAAAAGTTTAAAATATCTAAAATATAAATACATTTATGGAAGCTTTGCTGTTAATTACAATTTTTATTAGTTTTTTTTGTACATTTTTGGTCATGCCTTTTTGGATAAAGAAAGCGAAAGTAATTGGTCTTGTTTGGGAAGACATGAACAAACCAAATTCAGAAAAAAATATCGCAGGTTCAGGAGGAATAATTCCTGTTCTTGGGGCAGTAATTGGTATTTTTCTTTATGTTGCGATTCAGACATTTGTTTTCAAAAATACTGACGGAGTTCAGATAAGCATTTTCGCGATTGTTAGCTCATTGCTTTTAGTTGCAGGAATAGGATTAATAGATGATTTATTTGGATGGAAAAAAGGAGGGCTTTCTATAAGGTCAAGAGTAATTTTAGTTTTGTTTGCAGCAGTTCCGTTGATGGTAATTAATGCAGGGGACTCAAATATTCTTGGAATAAATATCGGATTGCTTTTTCCTTTGGTTGTAATTCCTCTGGGAATTTTAGGGGCAACTGTCACATTTAATATGATTGCAGGTTTCAATGGATTAGAAGCTTCTCAGGGAATAATTTTATTGTCAGGATTGGCAATTGTAACTTATCTGACAGGAAATGCATGGCTTAGTGTTGTTGCCCTGTGCATGGTTGCTTCTTTAATTGCATTTTACTTTTTCAATATGAACCCTGCAAAAGTTTTTCCAGGAGATGTTTTGACATTTTCTGTTGGTGCTTTAATTGCAGCAATAGCAATAATCGGAAACATAGAAAAAATCGCTTTGTTCTTTTTCATGCCTTATTTTATTGAAGTAATTTTGAAAATAAGAGGAAAAATTGAAATAAAACAAAAAGGTTTTGTTCACAATTTTGGAGTTCCAAATGAAAACGGAAGTTTAGAATTAAGATACAAAAAAGTTTATAGTATAACACACTTGTCTCTGAAAATCTTAAAGAAATTAAAAAAGAAAGTTTATGAAAACGAAGTTGTTTGGTTGATTAATGGATTCCAAATTTTGGTAATTTTAATTGGATTATGGATTTTCTTTTAATAAAAAAGGTTTTAAATGTTAATTTGCTGAAAAAAGAATGAGTGATGAAAAAGAGATTTCAATTAATATGAAAGAAATGAAAAAAGGTTTTGAAAAAGCAAAGAATTTTTTTATGAGAAAAGATGTTTTGATTGCCCTGACTGCAATAGTTTTTCTTGTGATTCTTATTTCCTCATCTGCAATAAGAGTTTCTAATCTTAATAATTTAAAAGATATAACAACAGGAGAATATACTGCAGCTGACCCTGATGCACTTTATTTTTTGAGGTTGTCATATGTTGTTTTAGAACAGGGCAATCTTAATGGAATTGATGAAATGAGGTCACCAGGGCTGGGCATTGTTTATCTTAAAGAAATAACTCCGCATACAATAGTAGGAATGTATAAAATAGTAAAAGTTTTTTCACCCAGTATTGATTTTAACTTTATAGCAATGATTTTCCCTGTGGTGTTTTTTGTCCTCGGACTTATTGCATTTTTCTTCTTATGTTATTTTCTGACAAGGTCTAAACTTGTTGCATTAATTGCTTCGGCATTTCTTGCATTTTCTCCTGCTTATCTTTTCAGAACAATGGCAGGAGTTTTAGACCATGATTCAATTGGAATGTTTGGTATTTTTGCAAGTTTGCTTGTTTTTACCATTGGAATAAAAAAAATAAATAAGTCATGGAAAAAGAATTTATTATGGGGAGTTTTATTAGGTTTATCGACGGCATTTGCTCTTGGTGCATGGGCAGGAGGAGTTACATTTTTGTTTATGATAATTCCATTAGCAATTTTAATACATTATTTGTTTAATCTTGAAGGAGAAAGAAAAAAGAAAGAAAAATTAATTGTATTTAATCTTATCTGGATAATCTCTTATATAATTTTTTCAAGTTTTATTGGTTTTGGAATTTTAGAAAGTTTGAATAAATTATTAACACCGTCGAGCATGCTTCTTTCTTTGACTTTAGGTTTTATGGTTGTTGATTATACTGTTGAAAGAAATATTAAAAAATTAAAATTTGTTAAAGAAAAGAACAGGGTTATTTATTCTATGATTGCAGCAATTATTTTAGGGATTTTATTTTTGATTATTTCAGGGAAAAATATTTCTTCACTTTTTGTAGAAGTTTATGCAAAAATGCTTAATCCATTTGGTGCTATCGGAAGATTGGGTTCAACTGTTTCTGAAAATGCCCAGCCATATCTCACTGATTGGATAAGCCAAATGGGAAAACCCTTGTTCTGGTTGTTCTTTGCAGGAATGTTTCTTATGGGAATACATTTTTCAAAAAATGCTAAAGCAAAAAAACACAGAATTTATTTTTCAATTTTTTGGGTAATTTTAATTTCAGGAATTTTGTTCAGCAGGATTTCTGCAGGACATTTGTTTAATGGAACAAATTTTATAAGCCAGTTATTTTACATAGCAGGATTTTTGGTTTTTGTAATTTATTTTGCTTGGCTTTATCTTAGAAAAAGATTCAGAATTAATACCGGAATGATAATAATCTTTTCATGGATGCTGTTTATGCTGATTTTAGGCAGAGCTGCAGCCAGGACAATTTTTGTTGCAACACCTTTTGTTTGTTTTTCTGCAGCATATTTTATTGTGAAAATAGGGAAATCAATTAAAAAAACAAAGGATGAAACATTGAAAATCTTAGCCTGGATAATTTTAATAGCAGCAATAATTCTTGCGTTTGTTTCTTTATTCGGAAACCCCTTAAACAAAACAGGGGGTTCTTATCAAACAGTTGTTTATCAGGCAGAAAATGTCGGACCTGTTGCAAATTATCAATGGCAATATGCAATGCAATGGGTTAGAGAAAACACTAATGAAAATGATGTTTTTGTGCATTGGTGGGATTATGGATATTTAGTTCAAAGTGTTGGGGAAAGAAAAAGCGTCAGCGACGGGGGACATTCTGCAGGAGATTCAGGAGACCATAATGTTGGAAGATATGTTTTAACAACACCAAACCCTGAAACTGCTTTAAGTTATATGAAAACCTGGAATGTTTCTTATTTATTAATTGACCCTACAGATTTTGGAAAATATGGAGCATATTCAAAAATAGGAAGTGATGAAAATTACGACAGATTTTCTTCTCCTATAACAATGCTGCAGGACGAATCACAAACTGTGGAAACTTCAACAAGTACAAAATTAGTTTATCAAGGAAATACTCTTGTTGATGAAGATATTATTTATGAAGATATTTTCCTTCCAGGACCAACTTATGATAAAAATGGCGAAGTGACAATAAATTCTTATGTTTTGGGAGTTTTTGCTGAGATTAGTCAAAATTCCGTTGGTGAAGCAACTATTAAACAGCCAGAAGTTGTTTTTTATTACAGAGACCAGCAATATAAAATTCCAATGAGGTATGTTTATTATGGAGATTCTATAATTGATTTTGGAACAGGGATTGAAGCAACATTTATGATTATACCAAGAATTAATTCTGATAGTTCAATTAATGCGGCAGGGGCAGGAATTTATCTTTCTCCTAAAATATCTGGGGGGCTTTTTGCAAAACTCTATCTCATGAATGATCCCTTTAATGAATATCCAACTGTTACACTCGCACATTCAGAAAATGATTATTTTGTAAATGCATTGAAACAACAAGGAATGTCTATTGGAGAATTTGTTTATTATGGAGGATTAAGAGGACCATTAAAAATTTGGGAAGTTGAATATCCTGCAGGAACTGAAATCCATGAGGAATTTTTAGAGAGAACATATAATTGGGAAGGAGAATTGGACAGGTTGTTTAAATAAAATGGTATTTATAGATAATTTTAATTTATTTATTCTTAGAATGAAAAAAGGAAAGAAATATTCTCTACCGAGAGGTAAATTGGGATTAAACCTTGTTTCAGAGGACCATACACTTCCCGAATACGTCGGAGTTGATGGAAGTTT
>CAYXDU010000055.1:0-4096 GCA_964463895.1 Candidatus Woesearchaeota archaeon
GCAAAAAGAAAAACCCCTATTATTTTTTTTATTAAACATTTTATTTCAACAAACCTAAAATAAATTTACTTCCATTTCCAAATGCATTAAAAGTATCACCAATACTTCCTGTAACAGCACGATAAACTCCATAAATAACTGCAATAATAACAATTAAAGCAAGAATCAATTTTATTAAATTTCCAATTGTTAATTCCATTAACTGCTCCTGAATAAATTTAATATTTTGTCTATAAAACCAATTCCTTTATCCTTAAGCAAAAACATTGCAATAAAAATTATAGCCAAAACAGCAATTCCAATAATCAGCCAAGGCAGGTAATCCATTACAATTCCTTTTTTGTTAAATCTTTTCACCAACTTTTTCATAATTAAAACAAACATTCTCCATTAATAAATTTAACCAAATCCGTTCCCCAGCACAACAGAACTTAAAACAAACAAAGCAATTATTGTTAAAAGTGAAACTACAAAAAACAACCCAATTCCTTTTTTCAAATTCATTCCAATTTTGTGAGTCATTTCTAATTTATCTTCACCAGAATCAATAGTAACCAAAGTTTTTGTTAAAATAAAAATTATCTGAATCAAATAAATTCCAATTGCAATTGCAAGATAATAAGGAGGAATAATTTTAGTTAATTCAAAAATTCCCAAAACATTCTGGAAATTTGTAAGAGTTCCTGCATCACCACCAGATAAATTTGCTAAATCAAGTTTATTTAAAATAGTTGTAATCATAAGCGCTAAACCAACAACAATTCCTGACAATAAAGGCGCAAGAAAAGTCATATTGCTCTTCATATCAGAAACAATTTCAGCAAGCATATCTTTTAACCGCGTTGTAATTTTCTGAATATTTTTAATATACTCAGAAATGCTCATTAAACTAACTGCTGCAATGTTCAGTCCTTTCTTAGAGGACTCAATTAAAATTTTCATACTTGTTGCAATTAAATCAGAAGGATATCTCAACAATGCCCCGCGACGGGAATTAAAAATCGCTTTCTCAACACTCATTCCTAATTGTCTTATATTATAATTAACTCTTGCAAAAAAATCCCCAGCAACAGAACCTTTTGAACTCTCAGCAACTCTTCCAAAAACTAACTCAGGCGGCACACCATTTCCAATCCTGTTTCCAAGTTGAAACAAAGAACTATTAAATTCTTTTTCCAGCTGTTTTGTTTTATTTCTTTCTTTAATTAAATTCTTTGTCCTATCACGATAAGCAATTGAAAAAAACAATGCAATTCCAAGAGGAATAAACAAACCCAAAATAACTGCCAAAGGTCCAAATGGCCCGGCAATTCCTGTTTCAGTTGATTTAAAATCAAAAATCTTTGAATCACCAAACATGCTCAAACCCAATTCAGAAAAACTGTAATCTGCCTGCAAACCCAGCATCTGAGGCAATGCAGTAAACTGAAACAACAAAGGAATAAATCCAATAATAAACAAAGGCAGGCAAATCAAAAACGCATTAAAATAATGTTTTTTACTTTTATATTCATGATAATAAGGATTTTTTTCCAAAAGTGAAGTATCTCCATAACCTCCGGGCCTCATAAGCATAATTTTATCCATTAAGAAAAAAGCCAAAAACGGAATCAAAAGATTATACAAAATAATTATATGGGACGATTTTATCATCCCCCCCAGCATTGCCGACGCTAAAGGAATCAGGGCAATTCCCAAAATCGGAAGCATAACAGTCAGCATATAAGAATTTGTCAACGGAGCCTTCACGTCATGAGTAAATTCAAGCATCTTATCATAAACACCATCCAAAACAACCTGCAATGATTTTTCCAAAACAGAAATCCTCCTTCCGGGATTTGGTTCAAACAAACTTGACTCAATTAAATGAAATGCTTCCACAAATTCAGAAGAATAATCTTTCCATGAATACAAATAATTATCCAGACTTTCTTTTATAGTCGAAAACTTTCCAAGTTCAACATTATAAAAAACTTTTTTAAAATCCAATGATAAAGGATACTGTAAATTTTCTGCAGCAAAAGCAATTGCCTTTTCCAAATTTGCAGTGTGCCTCATATAAACAACAACATACAAAATCGCAGGAACCATTTGAGAACTTGCTTTCAATCTCCAACGATTTGCCAACCTTTGAGGAATTCCTTTAACATAATAAAATAAAAAAACTGAAACCAGCAAACTCAAAATAAAAAATCCAATTGGAAAAGCACCCAAATCATTTTTAAAAAGAGCAACAGCAACAGAAATAAAAAGACCCAGCAAAAACACACTCAAAAAAGACATAATGCTCAAACCAAGTGCCTGCCATGGCTCAACATCCAAATGCGCTGCATCAAGTTCTTTTTTTATTTTCTTTGAATCTTTTTCTGAAACTTTCAGTTTAATAATATTTCCAAGTGTCTTGCACCATCTTTCATAACGATTCAATTCAACTGATTTCTCACTCAAAAATTTTGTATATTCCTTGCTGTATTTTCCTTTTTCAAAATTAAAACCTTTAATTTGATTCTGCAATCGCGCTTCATGTTTTCTTAAAACTTCATCAACAGTAGGTCTTCTTTTTGGATTAGCCATTACATATCACCTCTTAATTACCATCCTTTTAATTCAGAATCTAATAAAGATTTTAACTTTTTAATTATTTCATTTAATCTTTTTTCTTTGGTATCCAAATAATCCTGAGATATCTTTTTTCCCTGATAAAAACTTTTATTTCTTCTGATTCTTAAATCATTAATTAAAAAAAATTCTTCAGGAGCAACAAGTTTTCTTTTATATAAAAATTCAAAGAGATCCCTATGAAAATTTTCCCCAGCAGATTTAAATCCTTTTGATAAAAGAAAGATGCTTGAAATTTCTTTAATAATCTCATAATAAGTTTCTGCGACAATAGTTGGAAACCCTGATTTCTTTAAAAAAGGCAATGTTTCTATTCTATTTTCAGCCAGTTTCATCATGGATTTTGCTTTCCCCTTATCAGGTTTTATTTTAATTATCATATTGCCTTAAAGTAACCTCTTAAAATGATTCCATTTATTAGATTATTTTTAAGTTCTTTAGGAATATTTTTAACATCATTGTCAAACATTAAATGAACCTCTTTTCCCAAAATATCTTCAAATTTAGAAACATCTGTTTTTTTTTCTTTTCCAATAACAAAAATATCTATATCTGAAGATTCAATTGATTCGCCTTTGGCATAACTTCCATAAAGAATTATCACCTCTGGACAAATTTCCTGCCACAAATATTCAATCAATCCGGATTCTTCAAGTTCATACATAATACTTAATTTTTTATAAAGAATAAATTTTTCGCTATCTCTTTCTGCAATATAAACAGGAACACCTTTCTTCTCATGTTTAACTATTAGATTTTCTTTTTCAAATTCCCGGAGATAATTCAAAACAGAAGCAGGAGATATTTCGCTTTCTCTGCTGAGTTCTCTAAGACCAAATTCTTCTAAAGCATTTTCTAAAAAAACTTTCAGTAATTTATACCTGTTATTTTTTTTAAACATATGTTATAATTTATGAACAAGTGTTATTTAAATGTTTTTATTGATAAAAAATAATTAATAAATGTTTAGAATTTCCTCAAAAACTCTTCTTCCTTATTTCACTATTCAACCATTCCTGCCAGAGAGGAAAAACCTTCTCACTCAAAGGCAAACCTATCTCCTCAATTACTTCCTGAGAAATTTTATGAAACATGTGATTGGACAAAGTATTAAATTTTGATTCAAGAAGTTCAGGATTTTTTATTTTTTCTGCAACATCGACAATTTCTTTTTTTATCTTGGCCCTAAGCAAAATATTATCATAAACAGCATCCCAGTTCCCTGCCCAGCCTTTGACATTCGCAGCAATATTTTTTATTATTTCACTGTCTCCATTTATTAAATCCTCTGTCGGCTCCAATTCGTCTTTTTCCACATTATATTTCATTAAATCAACAAAACCCTTTTCTCTCAAAGGATCTTCTTTCCAGTGTTTTCTTATTTCAGAAATTTGCAAAACTCTTTTCCATGAACTCAACCCGTCTGCAGATTTTATTGGATTGCAAATAGTAATTATATCTGTTGCTTTAAACGACG